>NZ_JBHVKW010000108.1:0-29610 GCF_042797905.1 Amycolatopsis sp. NPDC057786 | reverse complement strand
CCCTTCCTTGCGCCTGGCGCAAGGAAGGGGGCCTTCATGTACTCAGGCGAGCAACCGACATCGGTAAGGGTCAGGGACGCCAGGTGTCGTTCAACGCCATCGTGCAGCCGCTCGAAGCGGTGCCCGCCCGGTTGGCGCCCGATTCCCACGTCACGGCACCGCCCTCCTTGCGGATGTACTTGTACTGGAAGGCGGCTCCCTTCGGCAGCGTGACGTTCGCCGTCCACAAGGGATAGCCGGCCGACGACATCGGAACCGCGTTCGCCGGGTTCCACGCTCCGAGTTCGGGACGGTCGCCGACGACGAAGATGTTCTGGCCCCACGAAGTCGTCGCGTTCACCGTGAACTTCGCCGAAACCGCGGAGCACGCCGCGCTGTACCGCTGCTTGACCACCGACGGCGTCTCGACCGGGGCGCCCACGTCGATCGAATGCGCCAGCCGGACGAACTGCGCCATCGACCAGGCCAGCGGCGTCGCCGAGCCGGTGCCTTCGCCGAAGGTGAAGCCACCGGCGCTTTGCCGGTCCCAGACCTGTTCCGGGATCAGGAAACCGGGATTCGCCGAGGCGGCCATGGCCGCCAGATGCGTCGTCGCCGGGCGGCCGTTGGCCAGCTCGTACTCCCCGCGCTCGCCGGTGAGCAGCGGCCACAGCCGTCCGACGCCGGCGCCGGTGTACGGACCACCGGAAGCCGTTTCGCCGTAGCCGTCGTGGTTGTACCGGTACCACATCGGGCCGTTGGGGGTGTTCACCTTCAGCGTGGAGTCCACTTCGGACAGTGAAGCGGCGACATCCGGATCGGCCGCCGGTTTCACGCCGAGGCGGACGAGGTCGAGGAAGCCGGCGTCGATGATGGCGCGTTCGTCGTGGTTTCCGCCGCCGTTCTGCAGGAAGATGTTCTGGCCGTCGTTGGGATCGCCGTTGCCGTCGATGCGGTGGAAGTACCGGCCGTCGCCGAGTGGGCCGGACGTGGTGAACGTCCAGGCGCTGACCTGCGCCTGCCACCGGTCCGCGGTTTCGCGGTACCGGGCGGCCGCCGTCGTGTCCCCGTTGCGGTCGGCGATGTCGGCGGCACAGATCAGCCCGGCGATCTCCGCGGCGATGGTGGACGGCGAATAGCCGCCGTTCTCCTCCCAGCGTTCCTGCGGGGTCGAGGGGCCGTTCGCGACGAGGAAGTCCGCGGACTTCTTCACCTTCGCCCACATCCCCGCGTCGGACCGGCCCAGCTGCCACGCGAGCACGATCGGGAAGGCGACCTCGTCCATCTGCAGGCTGGTCCAGCAGTTGGTGCCGTCAAGGCGCGTGTTCTGCGGGAACGAACCGTCCGGCCGCTGCTGGACGGTGAACAGATAGTCGACCGAACGGTTGGCCGCCGCCGAGTCGCCCGCCGCGATCTGCGCGGTCGAGACCTGGTAGAGGTCGCGCGACCAGACCGCGTGGTACCCACAGTCCCCCGTGCCGTTCGCGTCCTTCGCCTCACCCCACGGATTGGTGAGCGACGCGACGTTCGCACCCGAATAGGTCTTGTCCTCGTGAGCCTTGAGGGTCATCAGCGCCACGTTGTACTGCGTGGTCAAGCCGGCGCCGGTGATCGAGCGGGGCACCGCGGCCAGCGAGGAGAGATAGCCGCTCCAGCCGGACCGGTACGCGGTGTCCGCCGCCCCGAAACCGCCCGCGAGCGAGGCCGTCGCGTTCGCCGACGCGGCGCCGCGATCACCTCCGAACCCGATCGCGAGAGTGAAGATGGTGTCGGTCCCCACGGGGATCTGCCCCAGCTGCACCAGATTCCCGGGCGTCGACGCCGAGTCGTACTGTGCGCCGAGAACGTGATCACCGCTCAGGTCGACGTAGCCGTCGCTCGCGGTCCCGCTGTAGCCACTGGTCGCCTTGACGAAACCGGTGGAGGCGGCCAAGGCGCTGGACACCGGCCCGTCCGAAGCGACCAGCTGCCCGCCGGAAGTGGCGCCGGTGTCCCCCATCCCGCTGTTGTTGAGGGACGGGTTGTACAGCGCGTACAACTGCAGCGGACCGCCGCTGAGCACCTCGAACCTGGTCTGGATCAGCACGGTGGACCTGGCCGGATCGGCGGTGTGGGTCTTGGTGATCCGGTACCGGCCGTTGGTGGCGGTGTTGATCTGCCGGTAGCTCAGGGAACGCGGATCGGTGAGCACCAGCTGTTTGGTGGTGTGGTCGCGTTCCAGCTGCGTGAAACCGGCACCGTCGGACACCACGTACTGCAGGTCCTGGACGTTGGCGACGTCCACGGTCGGGTAGTAGATCTCGTGGTTGATGCCCTGACCGAGGGTGAACCAGACCTTCGACGCCGCGTTGGTGGCGGTGCCGAAACCCTCTTTACCCCCGGTCGTCCAGGCCGCCCCGGTACCCGGTGCGCCCGGCGCGTCCGCCAGCGGTGCGGCGCTCACCGGCGTGGACGCCAGTAGCGCCGCCGCGGTCAACAGCGCGACTATCGCGCGACGCCGCTTCGGAGATTTCATGTCGATCCTTCCCACAGGCTTCATCGACGGCAGGATTTGTTGTTAGCGGCAACTTATTCGCTGGCCGTCTCCACCGGCAGGGCCGATCGGAGTAACCCGGACCACTCGCGCCGGTGGTCCGGTCATGGATCCGGCCCCGCCGCGGTACGCGACGGGGCCGGATCAGGGATTCCGTGAGGTCAGCCGACCGGACGCGGCTTCAGGTTCACCTCCACCGTGTTGCCGGGGCCGGAGGCGACACCGCTGACGATGTCGTTGAGGAACCCGCAACCCTGCAGCGGCGGCAGGGTGTAGGTGCCGGTGAGCTTGCCACCGGCCAGCGGGTCGAAGCCTGCCTTCGACTGGAGCGGGATCTGGGCCGGCGTCTTGGTCTGGCAGGCCGGGCTAGCCGAGACCGGGAAGCCGAAGACGCTGATCCGCGGCAGCTTGACCGTCACCGCCGAGGTCGACTTGAGCACCCCGTTGACCAGGGTTCCCGTGGTCTTGCCCGCCGAAGCGAACTCGATCTTCGCCTTGACCGGGACGAATCCCCAGAGCGTGAGGTTCGCGCTCGTCGGGTTCAGCGTCAGGTCGGCGTCGAAGGTCCCGTTCGCCAGCGTGATCGCGGCGTTGATGCCGCCGCGCAGATCGATCGGGCCCGCGAGCTTCTTCAGCTGCGTCTTACCGGTCAGGTCGTAGCTGTACTTGACGACCGGAGAGGTGTTCGGCTGCGTCTTCGCCGTGACCGGCGCGCTTGCGGCCGACTTGTTACCCGCGGCGTCCTTGGCGACGACGGTGAACGAATACTCCGTGTCGGCCGTGAGACCGTCCACAATGGCCGAAGTCCCCGTCACCGACTTCACCAGCGTGGAGCCGTTGTAGACGTCATAGCCGGCGACACCGACATTGTCCGTCGCCGCGTCCCACTCGAGGCTCACGCTGGTCTGCGTGGTCCCGGTCGAACGCGGGTTGCCCGGCACGCTCGGAGCCACCACGTCGGGCGAGGCCTGCGTCCGGACGGTGATGGCGGCGCTCGGAGTCGAGAGGTTGCCCGCGGCGTCCTTCGCGACCACCGTGAACGAGTACTCCGTGTCCGGCGCGAGACCGTCCACAGTGACCGAAGTCCCCGTCACGGACTTCACCAGGGTGCCGCCGTTGTAGACGTCGTAGCCGGTGACACCGACGTTGTCCGTTGCCGCGTTCCATTCGAGGCTCACGCTCGTCTGCGTGGTCCCGGTCGAGCGGGGGTTGCCCGGTGCGACGGGCGCCTGGGTGTCGGGTGCGGTCTGCGTCCGCGCCGTCGCGGCGGCGCTGGGCGCCGAAGCGTTGCCCGCGGCGTCCTTCGCGACCACCGTGAACGAGTACTCCGTGTCCGGCGCGAGACCGTCCACAATGGCCGAAGTCCCCGTCACCGACTTCACCAGCGTGGAGCCGTTGTAGACGTCGTAACCGGTGACACCCACGTTGTCGCTCGACGCGTTCCAGGACAGCGCGATACTGGACTGGGTGACGTCGGTCGTGGCCAGACCGGCCGGAACGCTGGGCGCTTCGGTGTCGGGGACCGTGGCGGTCCGGGCGGTCACCGCCGCGCTGGGCTCCGACCTGTTGCCCGCCGCGTCCTTGGCGACGACGGTGAAGGTGTACTCGGTGTCGGCGGCGAGGCCGTCGACGGTGGCGTTGGTTTCCGTCACCGACTTCACCAGGGTGGCGCCGTTATAGACGTCGTAGCCGGTGACACCGACGTTGTCACTCGACGCGTCCCACGCCAGGCCGACGCTGGTGGCCGAGGTACCGGTCGAGTGCAGGTTGCCCGGCACACCGGGAGCCTGCGTGTCGGGCGCGGCCTGCGTCCGCGCCGTGACCGCGGCGCTGGGCGCCGAAGCGTTGCCCGCCGCGTCCTTCGCGACCACCGTGAAGGTGTACTCGGTGTTGGCCGTCAGACCGTCGATCGTGGCCTGCGGTTCTGTGACCGTCTTGACGACCTCGGTGCCCTTCAAGACGTCGTACCCGGTGACACCGACATTGTCACTCGACGCGTCCCAGGCCAGCGTCACGCTGGTCTGGGTGGTTCCGGTCGAGTGCACGTTCGCGGGTGTGGTCGGCGCCTGCGTGTCCGGCGCCTTCGCGGTCCGGGCGGTGGCAGGCGCGGTGGCGGGCGAGACGTTGCCCGCCGCGTCCTTCGCCTTGACCGTGAACGAGTACTCCGTGTCCGGGGTGAGGCCGTCGACCGTGGCCGACGTTCCGGTCACGGACTTGACGAGGTTAGCGCCCTCGTAGACGTCGTAGCCGGTCACGCCGACCTCGTCGGTGGCGGCACCCCAGGACAACGCGACGCTGTTCTGGGTGACGTCGCCGACCGTCACCGCACCGGGAGCCGAGGGCGGGGTCGTGTCCGCGGCCGCGGTGACGGTGAAGGTGTGCAGCACGTTGGCCTGGCCGTTCGCGGGAGTGCAGTCCGCGACGAACGTGCCGAGGCCGGTCTCCGCGCCGGAAGCCGTCAACGGCGTCATGGTGAGCACCAGGTCGTGCACCGAAAGCGTGGCCGTCCCTGGCTTGTCGAACCGCAACGACGGCGCCGCACCGCTCGCGTTGACGATCAGGTCGTTACCCGTCGGAGGGATCGGCTGCAGCGGGACCGCTGTCGGCACGCCGACCGCGAGATGTCCCTGCGGGCTGGAGACCAGCGAGGTGGCCAGCGCCGATCCCTTGATCTTCTCGGCGCCGACGAGCCGGAGCCCTTCGGTCGCGGTCTTGCCCGCGTTGGAGACGGCCGTGATGTCGATCCTGGGCGTGAACTGGCCGACGGGGATCGTGTCGGGCAGCGTGGCGTTGATGTCGACCGTGACATCCTGGTTCCCGATCAACGGGAACGGGCAGCTGTAGACCTGCCGCAGCGGCGGGTGGTTCCCCGTGCCGACAACGGCTTCCGGGGTGACCGGCGAGCCGGTCACGGTGTAGGTCTGCAGGACGGTCTCGGCCCCGGCCGCCAGTGTGCAGTCCGAAGTGAAGGTGCCGAGACCGGTCTCGGTGCCATCGGCCTTCAGCGGGGTCATCACCAGCTGGAGACCGGTCACCGCGAGCGACGCGGTGCCCGGCTGGTCGAACCTCAGCGCGGGCGCGCTGCCCGTCGCGTTGACGACGAGGTCGTTGCCCGCGGGCGGGATGGGCTGCTTCGGCACGTCGGAGTCGACCTTCACCGTCATCGTGCCCTGGCTGCCGGGCATCGTCACGGTCGAGGTCGCCTTCGCGGTGCCCTTGATGGACTCGGCACCGACGAGCCGGAGACCTTCTGTCGCCGTCTTGCCCGCATTGGACACAGCGGTGATCTCGATGGCTGGAGTCAGTTTCCCGGTCTCGATCGTCGTAGGCTGCGTGGTCTTGATGGTGACCGAGACGTTCTGATTTCCGATCAACGGGAACGGACACGAGTAATTCTGCGTGAGTTCACCCGGAGCCGCGGCACTGGTGCCCGAACCTATCGCGAGACCCAGTGCCACCAAGGCCGCCGTGCTGATGACGGCGATGCCCCCAGTGGCCAGTCTTCGACTACGTCTTCTGTGTTTCACAGGTACCTCTCCAACACATGGACCACGCCCGCCGAAACCACCGGACAAACGATTAATGCCCGCTTTCGCGGGCTCTTCCCAGCGGGCGCGTGCGCATATTTACGGGTATGCCACAGGGAATTAACACACCCGCGAGGCTCACCAGGCAAGCAAAATCACAGAGCCGGCGCGACCATTCTTCGTCTTTGTCATACGCGGTCGATTCACCGTTCGCGAATCTGTCAGCCACGACCCCAAAACGACCGACCCCACCTCGACGATGGTGGTTATTGGCCAACATGGCCATGGTCGGGTCGGTCTATTTGGCGCGCCAGGGCGGGACCCAGCCGAGGCGTTTGCAGACCGTGTTGAGGTCCGGATCGGTCAGGCTCCGGCGGTCGGAGAGGTTCGCCGACCGCGGGCCGAGGATCTGCATGCGGTCGACCGCGGTACCCGGATCGCCGATGTCCTTGCGGACCTCGATCAGGAAGTCCGCGTAGAGCCGGAACTGGATGTCGGCCGGCGCCCCGGCCGGGAGCGCCTGCATGAGCCGGGAGTACGCCCGGACGATGCCATCGGAGCCGTACACGTTCACCCAGGTGTCGAAGCGGCGCTTGTGCTTCAACTCCTCTTCCGTGGGCAGGTCGTCGCTGGTGAACATCCGGTCGAGCATGTCGACGACGGGTTCGC
Organism: Amycolatopsis sp. NPDC057786; assembly: GCF_042797905.1. Lineage (NCBI taxonomy): Bacteria > Bacillati > Actinomycetota > Actinomycetes > Pseudonocardiales > Pseudonocardiaceae > Amycolatopsis > Amycolatopsis sp. NPDC057786. Next base: position 22,902 of record NZ_JBHVKW010000108.1, on the reverse strand, counting down.
ACATGGCGCGCTTCTGCTCGGAGATCCGTTCGCGAACCTGGTCGGCGCTCTGCACCCGGGCTTCGAGACGGCGTGCGGCCAGCGCGAACATCCCCGCGACCACGGCCGCGGAGACCGAGGCGACGGCCGCGATCACGGCGACGACAATGGCGGACATGCGCCCGATCCAACCACGGATCGGCACCGGGCCCTCAGCGAATGGCCAGGATCCCGGCCAAGACGCGACGCGCGTTCACCGCTTCGTCGTCGGCGCGGCCTTTGGTCCGGGCGCAGGTGACCAAGGTCTTCCACAGTGCCCAGCCACGCCCACGCTCCCATTCGGGGGTATCGACCGAAAGCCGCTCGCGGAACGCCTCCCTGCCGTCGGCCGTCAGCAACGTCCAGGCGATGGCCAGATCGCAGGACGGATCTCCGACGCCGCAGGTGCCGAAATCGATGACGGCCGCCAATCGCCCGCCGTCGAGCAGGAGATTCCCCGGCGCGACGTCGCCGTGGAACCACCGCTCCACACCGTCCCAGGGAACGTCCAGCGCCGAATTCCAGAGTGCGCGTGCCGAGCCGACGTCGATCTCGCCGTCCAGCGCCGTGAGCGCGCGCTCGGCCAGCGGGTCGAAGGTGCGCAGAGTGGCGCCCCGGAACCAGTTGTGTTTACCCGGCCGAGGGCCGTCCGCGGCATCGAGGTTCCTCAACGCCACCAGGAAACCGGACAGATCGAGAGCGAACCGGACCGGGTCGGGAATTCGGTCCGCGCTCGCGGGTTCGCCGTCGAGCCACCGAAGGACCGACCACGAGAAGGGGTAGCCCGCGCCCGGTCTTCCCTTCGCCAGCGGGACCGGGACGGGCAGCGGCAGCCGCGGAGCGAGCACCGGAAGCCACCGTTGTTCCTTGTCCACCGCCAACGCGTACTCGGCGGCGCTCGGCAACCGCGCCACCATTCCGTCGCCGAGCCGGAAAGTCCTGTTGTCCCAACCGGATTCGGCCATCGGCCGGACCGGGAGTCCGGCCCACTCCGGGAACTGCTCGGCTACCAGGCGGCGCACCTGTGCCACGTCGACGGTGATCCGCCGCGGCGGCCCGAGATCCGGCGTACTGCCCAAGACCACTTCCTTCGCTCGATGACGAACCCACACCGAGTCTGGCCTTGCCGTCCAGCGGATATTCGGCAGACTCCCGGCCCGAGGTCGGGCAGACTGAAATCCGTGCGAGAAATTCGGCGCGAGGTCACCGCCGTCACGGGAGCGAAGGCGCTGGTCTGGATCGACGGAACGCTTCACCACGTGTCACCGGATTCGACGTTGTTCGGCGAGTACAGCGAAGTCTTCGACGCCGTGGCGGTCTCTCCGCGCGGTGACCTGGTCGCGCTGATGGTCGATACCGGTACGACGGGGTTGCTGCTGTCGGCGGACGGCCGTCCGATCCGCGAGCTCACCCGCAGCGGCTACAAGGCCGAGGCCTACCGCTACCCGCTGGTGTTATGCACGCTTCCCGACGGCCGGACGGGTTTGATCCACTGTCCCGACGAATACAACCGGCTCGAGGTCGAGGTCGCCGCGACCGGCGAGCGACTCACCGACGGCCCGGCGCGTGAGCCGAGCGACTTCTTCCATTCGCGTTTGGCCGTTTCGCCGAGCGGCTGGTACCTGCTCAGTGCCGGCTGGGTCTGGCATCCCTGGTGCTCCGCGGCGGTCTACGACTTGGAGAAGGCGCTGACCGAACCCACCACGCTCGATTCGGTCGGCGACGTGTTCACTCAGGTCGGTCTCGTGCAGGCCGAGGTCGCGGGCGCTTGTTTCGTCGGCGAAGACATCGTGGTCAGCACCTCCACGGAGGAGAACGACCCGGAGGGACCCGACGACCTCGCCCCCACCATGCTGGCCAGGTGGTCGACCGCCACCCGGACGTTCGTCTGGCGCCGTCGACTGGATCTGCCCGCCGGTGACGTCGTTCCGCTCGCCGGCGATTTCCTGGCCTTGTACGACCACCCGCGCCTCTACGACGGGGCGACCGGAGACCTGCTCCAGGAATGGCCCGACCTCCCGACCGGTCACGCGGAAGGCCCGATCGTGTGGAGCGAGTCCTTCTCGGGACCCACGCGTGTGGCCGTCGACGAAATCCGGCGACGCTTCGCGGTGACCGACGGCGAACGGACCACGATCGTCCACCTCGGCTGACCGGGTACGCGATCTGACGCCGTCAGGTAGTCGCGCCGAGCCGGTCCCCCTGCGTGAGTTCGGCGAGGAGCGCGGACTGTTCCCGCCGGTAGGCCTCGACGTTCGCCAGTTTGACGTCTTCGTAACCGCGGACAAGGTCGGGCAGTTCGGCCAGCGCCAGGAGCCTGCCCCGGTCCGCGCCCTCGGCGTCGAAAGCGGCGAGGATCGTTTCCCGGTACTGCCCGACGAGTTCCCGCTCCACCTTCCGGACATGCGCCTTGCCGAACGGGTCCCAGCGGGTGCCGCGCAGCTTCCGCGCCGCACGCAGCGCGACGAACACCGGACGGAACTTCGGGCCCAGCGCGATCTTCCGTTTCATGCCCAGCGCGCGGAGCACGGGCGGGTGCAGACGGTAGGCGTAACGGCTGCCGACGCCGAACTCCGCCTCGATCCCGGCGAGCACGGCGGGATCGAGCGAGAGCCGCGCGACCTCGTACTCGTCCTTGTAGGCCATCAGTTTGTGCAGATTTCGCGCCACCGCTTCGGTGACGGCGGTCGAATCCCCTTCCAGGACCCGGACCCGCTCGACGAACTCGGCGTACTCCCGCGCATACCGGACATCCTGGTACCGGACGAGTTCGGGCACGCGGATGTCCAGCAGCCGCGCGAGTTCCGACCCCGGCTCGGCGTGGACGAGCGCGCGGGCGCGCAGCGTGGCGGCCGACGGGGCGGGGGTCGCGGCGACGGTGGGCGGTGCGACCGCGGCGTGCAGTCCGTCGGGATCGGCGACGAGTTGCCTGCCGCGCCGGAACGCCTGGAGGTTGCCCGCGACGGCGACCCCGTTGAGTTCGATCGCGCGCTCCACGCTGGCCGCGTCCAGCGGGATGGCGCCGGTCTGGTGGGCCGCGCCGAGCTGGAGGATGTTGGCGAACTGGTCGTCGTCGAACAGGGTTTCCGCCAGCGCCCGCGCGTCGAGCGCCACGGTCCGCGCCGCGCTCTCCGAGATCGCGCCCCGCACCGCGGCCGCCTCGGGGAACGAAACGGTGGTGTCGACGACCATCCGGCCGGTCGGCACCTCGGTCGTGGAGACCACGGCCGTGGTCCGGCCGGAGTCGGTCACCGTCAGATTCGCGGGGTCCGCGCCGACGAGGACGTCACAGGCCAGGTAGAGATCGCATTCCCCGGCCGCGAGTTTCGGGGCCTGCGGCGTCGGGTCGGCGGTGATCTTCAGATCCGAGACGACGGCGCCGCCCTTCTGCGCGAGCCCGGTCTGGTCCAGTGTCCGGACCTGCTTGCCTTCGATCACGGCGGCCGTGGCGAGGATCTGCGCGACGGTGACGACACCGGTCCCGCCGACGCCGGTGATCCGCACGGTGAAGTCGGTGCCGGAGATCTCGGGCTCGGGCAGTTCGGCCGCCGTGATGTCCGCGAGCCGCGCCCGGTGCTTGCGCCCGGTGGGCACCACCGTCATGAACGACGGGCAGTCCCCGGCCAGGCACGAGTAGTCCACGTTGCACGACGACTGGTGGATCGCGGTCTTGCGGCCGAACTCGGTGCTGACCGGCTGCACCGACAGGCAGTTCGACTTCTCGCCGCAGTCGCCGCATCCTTCGCACACCCGCTCGTTGATCACGACCTTCGTGGCGGGAGTGTCCAGCTTGCCGCGACGGCGTTTGCGGCGTTTCTCGGCGGCGCATTCCTGGTCGTGGATGAGCACCGTGACCCCGGGAACGTGGGCCAGTTCCTCTTGTGTGCTCAGCAATTCGTCGCGGTGCCGGACCTCGACGCCGTCTGGCAGGCGGACGCCGCGGAGCCGCTTCGGTTCGTCACTGGTGATGACCACCTTGGCGACGCCTTCGACCAGCAGCAGCGACGCCAGCCGGTCCACCGAGAGCCCGCCGACGGCGTCCTGTCCACCGGTCATCGCGACGGTCGCGTTGTAGAGGATCTTGTAGGTGATGTTCACCCCGGCGGCCACCGCCGCGCGGACGGCGAGGCTGCCGGAATGGGTGAACGTGCCGTCGCCGATGTTCTGCACGAAATGCGAGGCGTCGACGAACGGCTCCATCCCAAGCCACTGCGCGCCCTCGCCACCCATCTGGGTCAGCCCGACCACGTCCCCGACCTGTTCCGGTTCCATGAACAACGCCATGGCGTGGCAGCCGATCCCGCCGCCCACCACGGTCCCCTCCGGCACCTTGGTCGACGAGTTGTGCGGGCAGCCGGAGCAGAAGTACGGCGTCCTGGTCAGCAACGGCACCGAGATCCGCTCACGCCGTCGCCGCTGCCGCCACGCGGTCACGGACGGGATCTCGTGGTGGTCGCTCAGCCGGGTGGCCAGCACCCTGGCGATGGCGTCCGGGTCGAGTTCGCCGAGTTCGGTGCACAGGGTGCGGCCGTCCGGGCCGGTCTTGCCGTAAACGGCGGGCGCGCCGGCGGTGCCGTACAGCACCTCCTTGATCGCCGACTCCACGAAGGAACGCTTCTCCTCCACCACGACGATCTCGCTCAGGCCGTCGGCGAACCGGCGGACGATCGACGGTTCGAGCGGGTGGATGACGCCGAGTTTGAGGATCCGGATCCCGTGCCGGGACAACGCGTCGGCGTCCAGGCCGAGCAGCCGCAGCGCCTGCATGAGGTCCAAATAGGACTTTCCAGCGGTGACGATGCCGACGCGGTCCGCGGGTCCTTCCTGGACGATCCGGTTGACCCCGCTCGCACGCACGTATTCGACGGCCAGCGGCAGCCGTTCGGTGTACAGGCTGCGTTCGAGCGCCCTCAACGTGGTGCCGAGCAGCCGTGAGCTGGGCTTGTGCCGGTACGCGGGCAGCGCCAGCTCCGGCGCCGTCCACCGCGGGCGGACGTGGGCGGTGCTCGCGGCGTCGGCCACGTTCGCCACGAGTTTCATCGACGACCACAGCCCGCTCGCCCTGGACAGCTCGACCGCGTGCAGGCCGAAGTCCAGCACGTCCTGGGAATCGGACGGGAAGAACACCGGCATCGCCAGGTCGGCCAGCGCGAGTTCGGAGGCACACGGCACCGAGGAGGACTTGGCGTTGGGGTCGTCGCCGACCAGCGCCACCGCGCCACCGGCCGGATCGGTCCCCGCGAGATTGGCGTGCCGAAGGGCGTCCGTCGCCCGGTCCAGGCCGGGTGCCTTGCCGTACCAGAACCCGGTGACCCCGCCACGGGACGAGCCGACCGACGCGGTGAGCTGGCTGCCCATGACCGCCGTCGCGGCGAGCTCCTCGTTCAGGCCGGGGCGGTGCACGACATCGTGCTTCTCGAGCAGGACGGAGCGGCGGCCGAGTTCGAGGTCGTACCCGGCGAGCGGGGATCCCTCGTAGCCGGAGACGAACACGGCGGGCGAGGCGCCGGCGGCGCGGTCGTGCCGCACCCGGTCGAACAGCATCCGGACCAGGGCCTGGACGCCGCTGAGGTAGACGGTGCCGTCCTCCCGCAGATACCGGTCCTCCAACGTGAACTGCTCCACCAGACCTGCCTCCTTCGGCACCCCCGCGACGTCACGACAGGAGACCCGACCCCGCGGGCCGCCGCAACAGGCGGCAGTCTATTGGCACCCCGCACGCAAAAAATCCGGCCCTTCTTCTCCAGTAGCCGAGATCTGTTGCGTCTGCGTACCATCCTGGCCCATGGCGGACCAGCTCATCGACGAGACCGATCGCGAGATCCTCGAACTGCTGCGGGAGGACGCCCGGCGCACGCTGGGCGACATCGGGGCCCGCGTCACGCTGTCGACCGCGGCCGTCAAACGCCGGATCGACCGCATGCAGGAGAACGGTGTCATCGTCGGCTACACCGTCCAGATCGACCACGCCAAACTCGGCTGGGCGATCGAGGCGTTCACCGAACTGCGGTTCACCGGGACCACCAAGGTCGGCGAGATCGTCCGCACCACCACCCGGATGCCGGAGGCCCAGGCGGTGTTCACCATCGCCGGCGATCCCGACGCGCTCGTCTGGCTGCGGGTACGGGACATGGGCCACCTGCAGCAGACGATCGACGAGATCCGGCGCCATCACCACGTGACGGGCACGAAGACCTTGATGGTGCTGGACTCCTGGACGCGCGGCCAGCAATGGCCCCACCCCGGCGAGGTCTGATCACGCGAGTTACGCCTTCAATCACGCGAGTCGCGCCGAAGGCCTCCCCGCCTCAGCCGCTCCCCCGTCCGCGCGAGGTACTCGCCGAATTCCGCCGGTTCCTCCACCGTGAACCCGATGTCGGTGAGCAGAAGAACGACGGCCAGCCACTCGAAGGAATCGACGTGGGCGACATACCGGCACCTGTCGTCGCCCAGGGCTTCGAAGCTCCCGTCGACCCGATGCAGACGGGCCGCGGCCTCCTCCGCGCCGACGTCCATGGTCAGCGTGATCCGGAGCGATTTCGGGCTGTGAAAGCGTTCCTGAAGGTGAGCCGCGACGTCGTCGACCGGGAGCTCACGCGGCTCGAACGCCACGTCCGTCGTCTTGGGCCCGGCGATCCGGTCGAGACGGAAGCTCCGCCAATCCCGTCTGCCGAGGTCCCACGCGTACAGGTACCACCGCCTGCCGAGCTGGACCAGGCGCATCGGCTCGACCGTCCGTGACGACGGGCCGTCCTTCGCCGTGTACGCGAACTCGAGGCACCGGCGAGCAGCGATCGCCGCGGCGAGGACGTTCAGGACATCTTGGGTGACCCGAGGCTGTTCACCGGTCCCGAACTCGACCGCGGCGAGCATCGCGTCGGTCCGCCTGCGCAGTGCCGCCGGCAGGACGCGCCGGAGTTTCGCCGCGGCACGGTCGGCCGATTCGGCGGTCAGGTCGACGCCGGTGCCGCCCGCCGCGGCGAGCCGCAGCCCGAGCACGGTGGCGATCGCCTCGTCGTGTTCCAGCATGAGCGGCGGCAGCGCCGTTCCCGCGACGAGGCGGTAGTTGCCGCCCGGGCCGCGGCTGCTCTCCACGGGATAACCCAGCCCGCGCAGGTGGTCGATGTCCCGGCGAAGCGTGCGCGGCGGGACTTCCATGGCCGTCGCGAGTTCGGCGGCGGGCCATGCCCGGCCGGACTGCAGGAGCGACAACAGCCGCAGCATCCGTTCCCGTGGTGCCGTCACGACGCCTCCCGTAATTGTGGCCGAAAACCGGCCACATCTCATCGTAACCTCGGTTCATGGCGAAAGTTGATCGTGGCCGGTGGATCACCGTCGAAGGCGCCCGCACGCATAACCTCCGCGACGTTTCGGTGCGAGTGCCGAAGCACCGGCTGACGGTGTTCACCGGCGTGTCCGGGTCCGGGAAGTCGTCGCTGGCGTTCGACACGATCGCGGCCGAAGCCGAACGCCTGGTCACCGGGAGCTATCCCGCCTTCGTGCGGAACCGGCTGCCCCAGCATCCGCCCGCCGACGTCGACCGGATCGACGGGCTGGTCTTCACCACGATCGTCGATCAGCGGCGGTTCACCGGCAACGCGCGATCCACCGTCGGCACGGCGAGCGACATCGCGCCGCTGCTGCGCCTGCTGTTCTCGCGCCTCGGCGAACCGAACGCCGGATTCTCGCCCGCGTACTCGTTCAACGATCCGGCCGGGATGTGCCCGCGCTGCGAAGGGCTCGGCGCGGTCGACGAGATCGATCTCGACCGGCTGCTCGACCGCTCACGGAGCCTGCGCGAAGGCGCCGTGCGTTTCCCGACGTTCGCGCCCGGGACCTACCGGTGGAAACGGCTCGTCCACTCCGGGCTCGTCGACCCCGATGTCCCGCTGGAACGTCTACCACCGGCGAAGGTCGAAACCCTGCTGCACGCCGAAGGACTCTCCCTCGACTCCCCCGGCCCCGACTACCCCAAACACGGCCTCTTCGACGGAATCGTCCCGCGGCTGCGGGACACGTACCTGCGCAAGACGCCCTCTCGACTCACGGCCGAGGAACAGGAGGGGCTCGCCGGAGTGGTCACCCGCGGCGTCTGCCCGGAGTGCGCGGGAACCCGGCTGTCCGAGGCGGCGCGCGGCAGCCTGATCGACGGACGGTCCATCGCGGACTGGTCGGCGCTGCCGGTCGGCGAATTGCGGGACGTCGTCGCGAAAGTGTGCGACCCGTCGGTGACGCCGCTGCTGCGGGCGATCCGCGAACGCCTCGACGCCCTGGACTCGGTCGGTCTCGGCTACCTCAGCCTGTCCCGGGAGTCGAGGACGCTGTCCGGCGGCGAAGCCCAGCGCGTCAAGATCGTCCGCCATCTCGGCAGCGCGCTCAGCGACGTCTGTTACGTGTTCGACGAGCCCAGCACCGGCTTGCACCCGCACGACGTACACCGTCTCGTCGAACTGCTGGCCGAACTCCGGGACGCGCACAACACGATCCTCGTCGTCGAGCACCATCCCGCGGTCATCGCGGCCGCGGATCACGTCATCGATCTCGGGCCCGGCGGTGGTGACGGCGGCGGGTGGATCCAGTTCGAAGGCAGTCCCGGCGAACTCATCGCGGCCGGCACCGAGACCGGGCGGATTCTCGGTACCCCGCTTCACTTCCGGCAGCGGACGCGCGCCGCACGCGGCACCGTGACGATCTCCGGCGCCCGTAGCCACAACCTGCGTGACGTCACCGTGGACGTGCCACTCGGCGTCCTGACCGTCGTCTCGGGTGTCGCCGGTTCCGGCAAGAGCACCCTGATCACGGACGAACTTCCCCGGCAGCATCCCGATTTCGTCGTCGTCGACCAGGCTCCGCTGCGCGGTGGCATCCGGTCCACGCCCGCCACGGTGCTGGGCGTCGCCGAGCCCATTCGCGAGGCCTTCGGTAAGGCCACCGGGAAACATCCGTCGTGGTTCAGCGCCAACGGCCGCGGCGCGTGCCCGGTCTGCAAGGGAAAGGGCGTCATCATCACCGATCTGGCCTTCCTCGACGACGTCCAGACCGGCTGTGACGCCTGCGGCGGCACCCGGTTCAACCCGGAGGCGCTCGCCGCGCGCCTGAACGGCAGGACCATCGCCGACGTCCTGGCGATGAACCCGGCGGACGCCGCCGTCTTGTTCGGCGAGCCCTCCGCCATCGGGCAGCGGTTGCGCTGGCTGGACCGGGTCGGGCTCGGTTACCTGACGATCGGGCAGAGCCTCGACACCTTGTCCGGCGGCGAACGGCAACGACTGCTGCTCGCCCGCCATCTCGCCGACGCCGGCCCCGCGGAAGACCTGCGCCTGGTCCTCGACGAACCGACCGCCGGACTGCACGGCAGCGACGTCGACCGGTTGCTCGCTCTCTGCGACGAACTCGTCGACGGTGGCGCGACCCTCGTCCTGATCGAACACGACCAACGGGTGATCGCGCACGCCGACCACGTCATCGACATCGGGCCGGGCGCGGGAGCCGACGGTGGGACGGTGGTGTTCGAGGGCACGCCGTCGGCACTGGCCGAGGACACCGCGTCGATCACCGGGCGTCATCTGCGAACGCGTTCCCGGCGCCGGACGGCGCCGGGAACACCCACCCGCCCGGGAACAGTTCCCGGGCGAGCGCGATGATTCCCCATCGGGCTTTGCCCGACACGCCGGTACCGAACAGTTCTTCGCTCGATCCGGTGTGATCTAGCCGACGAGCTCGCACGCCTCGTTCGCCTTCATCGCCTGGTCGAGGCCGGGCACCGCACCGGTCTTGACCGCGGGCACGTGCGAAACCAGGTCGACCCCGCTCAGGTCGAGGGCGGCCTTGGCGTATGCGACACCGCCTCTCGGCAGCAGGGTGCGGTACTCGGTCACTTTCCCCTGGAGCTCCCGGTAAAAGGCGAGCTCTCCGGCGGCGAGCGCGTTGGCGTCCTGAGCGGGCGGCGCGACCTGCGGAAGCTTCTCGAGACCCGCGGTCGCCGCCGCCAGCGCGGCGTCCAGCTTCTTCAGCGACTCTTCGGCCTTCGGCAGATCCGCCTCGGCCTTGATGTCATACCCCTTGGCCAGGCTGTAGACGATCACCCGCATGTCCTTGACCGCACCGCAGTACCCACCCGCCCAGGAGACCAACGCAGGATCCGGGCCGCTGGGAGACGGCGTCGGCGAAGGCGCGGGTTCCGGCGTAGTCGAACCGCATCCCGCGACCAGGCAGCAGACGGCGAGCGCCGCGATCGCCCGAATGCACTCTTTCATCCGGCAGAGCGTAAAGCCGTACGGCGGGCCGGCGCTCACCTGGCCTCCTCACGGTCGACGATCTTGGTGAGGAAATGCTGCTGTCCCAGCGTCCACACGTTGGTGGCCAGGAAGTACAGCAGCACCCCGATCGGCACCGGGAAGAACGCTCCAGAGACCAGCATGCCGACCGGCGCCAGGTACATCATCAGCTTGGTGATCCCCGCCGTCTCGGGGGCGGTCGCGGTCTGCCGGGTCAGTCCCGAACGCATCGAGAAGAACGTGGCCAGGCTCGCGATCAGCATCAGCGGGACCCCGACGGCGATCATGTGGACATGATCCGTGCCGAACGCGGCCAGCTCCGCCGCCGGCTGGGAAAGCCAGTTGCCGAGCTTCGCGCCGAAGAGGTCGGCGTTCAGGAACGACCGCACCCCGGCGTCGTCGAACACGTGGTTCGACGACGCGCCCGGGGTGAAATCGCGCAAAACCCAGTACAGGGAAAGGAACACCGGTAGCTGGATCAGGGCAGGGAGACAACCGCCCAGCGGGTTCGCACCGGTTTCGGCGTGCAGTTTCTGGATCTCTTTCGCCATCCGCCGGCGATCCTTGCCGTACTTCTCCTTGATCTGCCGCATCTCCGGGGCGAGCGCCTGCATACGACGGCCCGCGCGCAGCGCGGCGAGGGCGGGTTTGACCAGCAGAAGGCGCAGGGTGAAGACGAGGAAGACGATGGACAGCACCCAGGCCACGCCGGAGTCGGGACTCGAAACGGCGCCGAAAACCTTGTGCCAGAACCAGAGAATGGCGGAAACGGGGTACAGGAAGACATCGAACATGACCAGGTCACTCCGTCGGTCGGAAGGTGTGTGGGCAGGAGTGACTGCCTCACCTTCGGACGGAAGGTCAGGCAGTCGCGATACCCAGTGACGGAGCCCGGGGCCGCACACGGCCACGCGCGTCGGGATCGCGCAGGCTCAGGAACAACTGCGCGCGTTCGCGCAGGCTGATGGCGCGCACCCGCATCGCGGCGGCCGCCGGTTCGAGGCGGAAATGCGCCGCCAGCGCGAGCAGGATGGCGGCGAGGGACGCGGTCAGGGCGGCGGCCAGGCCGAGCGGGTTGGCGACCGCCACCGACGCCGTCAACGCGGTGGCCAGGCTCAGCGGGTTGAGCCCGCCGAGGGCCGGGAGCACGACGAACAACTCGGGCAGGAACAGCGCAAGCATCAGCTTGAGCCGCACGCCGAAGTAGGTTCGCTCCACGTCACCGACACTACCGGAGATATTGCGTTGCGTGATTCCCCGCGGCGCGGGCAGTCTGTCGAAATGGGTCACGTCGAGGTCGCGCACGTCGAGTACCACTTGCCCGACGGACGCCTGCTTCTCGACGATGTCTCGTTCCGGGTCGGGGAGGGCAGCGTCTGCGCGCTCGTCGGCGCCAACGGGGCAGGCAAGACGACGTTGCTGCGGTTGATCTCGGGGGAACTGTCTCCCAGCGGCGGCTCGGTGACCATCAGCGGCGGGCTCGGGGTGATGCCTCAGTTCGTCGGCTCCGTACGCGACGAACGGACGGTGCGGGATCTGCTCGTGTCGGTGTCGCCGGAAGCGCTCCGCGACGCTGCCCGCGCGGTCGACGAGACCGAACTCGCCTTGACGGAACGCGACGACGAAGCGAACCAGATGGCGTACGCGCAGGCGCTCGGCGATTGGGGCGACGCCCGCGGCTACGAAGCCGAAGTCGTGTGGGACAAATGCACGACGGCGGCGCTCAATCTGCCGTACGAGAAGGCGCGCTGGCGCGAGGTGCGCACGCTGTCGGGCGGCGAACAGAAGCGGCTGGTGCTGGAGGCGCTGCTCCTCGGCGGGTCCGGCGTCCTCCTGCTCGACGAGCCGGACAACTACCTCGACGTCCCCGGCAAGCAGTGGCTGGAAGAGCGGCTGCGCGAGACCCAGAAGACCGTGCTGTTCGTTTCGCACGACCGGGAACTCCTCGCGCGGGCGGCGAACAAGATCATCAGCGTCGAACCCGGGCCCGCCGGCGGCGACGTCTGGGTGCACGGCGGCGGCTTCGACAGCTACCACCAGGCACGCGCGGAACGCTTCGAGCGCTTTGAGGAACTCCGCCGCCGCTGGGACGAAAAGCATGCCCAGCTCAAGAAACTCGTGGCCGACATGCGGCAGTACGCCGCGCGCAGCGACGAGATGGCTTCGCGATATCACGCCGCGCAGACACGTCTGCGGAAATTCGAGGAGGCCGGAGCGCCCGCCGCTCCCCCGCGCGAACAGAAGATCACGATGCGCCTGCGCGGCGGACGGACCGGCGTCCGCGCCGTCACCTGCGAAGGGCTCGAACTCCGCGGCCTGATGAAACCCTTCGACCTGGAGGTCTTCTACGGCGAGCGGGTCGCGGTGCTCGGCTCGAACGGCTCCGGGAAATCGCATTTCCTGCGGCTGCTGGCAGGCGAGGACGTCGCGCACGACGGACTGTGGAAACTCGGTGCCCGCGTCGTCCCCGGCCACTTCGCGCAGACGCACGCCCATCCCGAACTGCTCGGGCACACGCTCGTCGACATCCTTTGGACCGGCTACGCGCGCAGCCGCGGGCCCGCGATGAACATCCTTCGCCGGTACGAACTCGACGGCCAGGGCGACCAGCGGTTCGAGAAGCTGTCCGGCGGCCAGCAGGCGCGGTTCCAGATCCTGCTGCTGGAGATCGGCGGCGCGACGATCCTGCTCCTGGACGAGCCGACCGACAACCTCGACCTCGCGTCGGCGGAGGCACTGCAGCAGGCGCTGGAAGCGTACGAAGGCACCACGATCGCGGTGACGCACGACCGGTGGTTCGCGCGCTCCTTCGATCGGTACCTCGTGTTCGGCTCGGACGGGCACGTGCGGGAAACCGCGGAACCGGTATGGGACGAGCGGCCTGTGCAACGCGCCCGGTGACCCACTCGGGTCAGGAAAAGCGACACACCAACGAGAGGTCGCCTTCAGCGGCTCCGTCGTGTGCTTGAATGCCGCCGCGTGCCGACACCCTAGTGCCCGCGTCGTCCCCAGCCTGGAGTTCTCGTGAAGGCCGCTGCCATCCCCTTCGCCATCGCGGCCTTGTGCTGCGCGGCGTTCCTCGTGAGCTTCCTTCGCGACCGACGCCGGCTGCGGAACGGCTTCTACCTCTTCTTCGCGTTGCTGTTCCTCGGCGTGACTTTCATCGCGCTGCTCGCCTCGGTGTCGCCCGAGGCGGCGGGGTTCGTCGCGGTCGGCGTGATCCTGCTGATCATCCCGACGGTCCTCGCGTTGACGGTCTTCCTGATCTGCAACGGGATCACCATGCTCCGCCGCGAGGGGCGCCGGCTGGCCAACGTCCTTTCGCTGCTGACGGGGCTCGGCATCTGCGCGCTGGTCGTCTTCAACGCGACGGTCACGCAACTCGCCTGGGAGCCGCTCGACATCGTCCGGGGCATCCTGAACGGAATCGTCGTCTACTTCTCGTTCCTCTTCGTCTGTTTTCTCCTGTACTCGATCGTCTACGGCCGCATCCGCACCGAAAAGGGCGTGGACTTCGTCGTGGTGCTGGGCTCGGGCCTGTTGGACGGGCACAAGGTGCCGCCGCTGCTGGCCGGTCGCCTGGACCGGGCCAAACGCGTCATCGACGCCGAAGCCCGGCGCGGCCGGGAACCGATGGTGGTCACCTCTGGCGGGCAAGGCCCCGACGAGGACCTGCCGGAGTCCCATGCCATGGCGGGCTATCTGGTCGAGAACGGGCTGCCGAGGGAGCGGATCCTCCTCGAAGACCGGTCGCGGACGACTTTCGAGAACCTCACCTTCAGCGCCGAGATCATGGAGCGGCACAAGGCGGACTACCGGTGCACGGTGGTCACGAACAACTTCCACGTGCTCCGCGCCGCCCTCATCGCCCGCCGTGCCAAGGTGAACGGCCAGGTCATCGGGTCGCCGACGGCCTGGTACTTCTGGCCGAGCGCCACCCTTCGCGAATTCGTGGCCATCCTGGTGGACCACAAGTACAAGAACCTGGTCTTCTGCGGGCTCATCGTGCTTTCGCAGGTCTCGCGCGCCTTCTCATGAGCGGTACGGACGTTGGCGCTCAGGTACCTTTTTGATTTCCGGCCCGGTACCGAGGCCGGTCCCGGTGAGCGCGCGTGTTGCGAAAGCCACTTTCGCAACACGCACGACGGCCCGGCCGACGAAACCGGCACCCCCGCACGAAGGCCGGGCACTCCCGCTCGGAGCGGCGTGACAAATCCCCGCATCCGTTTGACAACACCGTTTTCGCGGGGCCATCGTCCTGCGCATGAGCGCTTACACCCGGCAGGCGATGGCGCGGCTGTTCGACCGGACCGCGGAGACCTACGACGCGCTCGGCGTCGACTTCTTCGGCGCGTTCGCCGCGGAACTGCTCGACCGGGTCCGGCTCGTGCCCGGCGAGCGCGTGCTGGACGTCGGCTGCGGCCGCGGCGCGGTGCTGTTCCCGGCGGCGGAGCGGGTCGGCCCCGCAGGATCGGTGCTGGGGATCGACCTTTCCGCGGAAATGGTCGAGCGCACCGCGAAGGATATCGAGACACGCGGCGCCAACGCCTCGGTTTCCCTTATGGACGCCCAAGAACCGACGCTGGACGACGCCGCCTTCGACGCCGTCCTCGCGTCGTTCGTGGTGTTCTTCCTGCCGGATCCGATCGCCGGGCTGCGATCTTGGCATCGTCTCCTCGCCCCCGGCGGCAGGCTGGGCGTCACCACGTTCGGCGCCGACGATCCCCGGTGGGCGGCCGTGCGCGAGGTGTTCAAACCGTTCGTTCCGCCGGAGCTGGCCTGGACGCTGGCCATCAGGGCGGGGCTGTTCGCCACCATCGAAGGATTCGGCCAGGCCGTGGAGTCGGCGGGCTTCACCGGGGTCACGTCCGTGGAACGCGTCTATCCGGTGAAGTTCGCCGACCCCGGGCACTGGATCACCTGGTCCTAGTCGCACGGCCAGCGGATGTTCTGGGAGCTGATCCCGGCAGGCCGTCTCGACGCCGTGCGCCAGGCCGTGCTCGCGGAGCTCGAACCGCTCCGCGAGCACGACGGGAGCGTGGTGCTCGCGCAGACCGTGCGCTACACCCTCGCCCACCGCGGTTGACGGCTCACAACGCGAGCCTCGGCCAGGACGCCGTGTCCCGTGCCAACTGCCGGTCGTGCGTGGCGATCACCACCGCGGCCGGGGTCGTTCCGAGCGCGGCGGTCAGCTCGTCGACGAGCGCGGCGGAGAGGTGGTTGGTCGGCTCGTCCAGCAGCACGACGTGCGGACGGCGAGCCAGCACCAGCGCCAGATCCAGCCGCCGCCGGGCGCCGACCGACAGTTCGGCCACCGGCCGGTGCCGGTCGTAGCCGGCGAGCAGTCCCAGTTCGCCCAGCCCCGGCCCGGGGATCCCGGTCCTGGCGAGCTGCTCGTCGTACAGCTCCATCGCCGTCCGCCTGCCCGGCAGCTCGGATTCCTGGCCCAGCCTGCCGATCCGCGCGGACCGCGAACGCGTGACCGTGCCGGTCCCGGGCTCCAGCTCCCCGGCCAGCACGGCCAGGAGCGTCGATTTGCCCGCGCCGTTGCGGCCGGTGACGACCAGCCGGTCGCCGCTTTCCAGCGTGAGATCGACCGGACGCGCGAGCCGCCCGGCCACCGTCACCCCGGCGGCGCGCAGAAGCGCCGCGCCTCCGTGCGCCGGTAGCTCGGGCATCGTGAACCGGGCGGGTGGCGGCGGAACGGCGACCACGTGCTCGGCCAGCTCTTCCTGCCGCCGGTGGACCGCGCGGACCAGTCCGGGCGCGCGCGTGGCGCGGACGTGCCTGCCGGTGCCCTTGGGCGGCCGCCAGTTGTCACGCAACCGGTTCCGCGCCGCGGACAGGTCGTCGGCCAGCCGTTGCCGCTCGGCGATCTGCTCGGCGTGCGCCGACTCCCAGCGGGCACGTTCGGCTCGCCGGGCCTCCACATAGGCCGCGTATCCGCCGCCGTAGACGCGTGGCCGTCCGTCGCTCGACGGATCGAGGTCGATCACCGTGGTGGCGACGTCCGCGAGCAGGGCCCGGTCATGGCTGACCAGGACGACCACGCCCGGATGGGCGCGCAACCGCTCGGTGAGATGGTCGAGCCCCGCCGCGTCGAGGTGGTTGGTCGGCTCGTCGAGCAGCAGGACCGGATGCCCGGCGCCGAGCAAGCAGGCCAGCCGGACCCGGTGCCGCTGCCCGACCGAAAGTGTCCCGAGTGGACGGTCGCGATCAGCGACGGCGTCCAAGGCCGCCAAGGACACTTCGACCCGCCGGTCGGCGTCCCACGCGTCGAGGGCCTCGGCTTCTTCGAGCGCGGCGGCGAAGGCGTCGTCGGATCCGGGACGTCCGTCGCTGAGCGCTTCGGTGGCGG
This sequence comes from Amycolatopsis sp. NPDC057786, assembly GCF_042797905.1. Classification (NCBI taxonomy): domain Bacteria; kingdom Bacillati; phylum Actinomycetota; class Actinomycetes; order Pseudonocardiales; family Pseudonocardiaceae; genus Amycolatopsis; species Amycolatopsis sp. NPDC057786. The sequence continues at coordinate 6,249 of NZ_JBHVKW010000108.1, read as the reverse complement.
CCTCGAGCCGGGCCAGCGCGCCGCGGACGGCGGCCAGTTCGAGGTCGATCAACGCGCCGACGGTGTCGGTCGTCCCGAGCGGGATCTGCTGGTCGGCGACACCCGCCGAACCGGATCGGTGCACCTCGCCGCGGTCTGCGGCCAGGTCACCGGCGAGGACCCGGAGAAGTGTGGTCTTGCCGCGACCGTTCTCCCCGACGATGGCGACGCGCTCGCCGGCCGCGGCGACGAGGTCGACTCCGGACAGGACGGGCCGTCCCCCGAAGGAGAGGTGGACGCCGGACAGGCGGACGTGCGCCGCGCGCACAGGCGCGGGCGAAAGGGGGGATGACATGAAGGAACTGCCTCCGGTGAAGGTGATGAGCAGGAAGAACGAAGTCCGGTACCGCGGCTCGCGGTACCGGTGGAGGCGTCGTTCCTCAGAGGAACAGCAGTTGCTGCATCACGATCACGAGGGTAGGTCAGGTCCGCGGAGCGGCGCATCCGATTTTCGGAACCACACGTTCGCACCATTCCGGCACCTGCCGATCACCCCACGGAGACCCCCTTTAACCTGCGACGACACGCCTCTCCTAGCCCGCGATCACGGCTTCAAACCACCACTTTCGGGGGTCACCCTCAGGTGCATCACGACGGTTGCCGTGCCCACCGGACCGTTCGACGGTGGGCTTCTCAGCAGGCATCTTCCGAGAGGAGCGGGACCGATGGCGAAGACCATGCAGCCGCAGGAACTCATCGACAGTGCCGTGGTCGACCCGACCGGCAACAAGCTCGGCAAGGTGGGCAACGTCTACCTCGCCGACGCGACGCGCCAGCCGGAATGGATCACCGTCAAGACGGGCCTGTTCGGTACCAAGGAAAGTTTCGTCCCGCTGTCCGGAGCGCACGCGGACCAGGACGGCGTGCACGTCCGCGTCGACAAGGACGCGGTCACCGACGCACCCCGTATCGAGGCCGACGGCCATTTGTCCGCGGAGGAGAGCGCGCGGCTCTACCGGCACTACGGGCTGCCCATGCCGCGGACCTCGCCGGACGGCCGAATGGACGATCGGGCGCGGGGCCGGGGCGACACCGGCCGGACCAGGGCCGGAACGGAATCCGGCAGGAAACACCCGGACGCCGAGCCCGCCATGACAAGGTCCGAGGAGCGGCTGAACGTCGGCACCGAGCAGGTCGAGACCGGCCATGTCCGGCTGCGCAAGTACGTCGTCACCGAGGAACAGCAGGTCACCGTTCCGGTCAGCCACGAGGAAGTGCGCGTCGAACGGGAGCCGATCACGAAGCCGGGCGGCGAGCCCGCCGAGATCGCCGAGGACGAGCAGGACGTCGTGCTCCACGCCGAGAAACCGGTGGTGAACAAGGAAACCGTCGCGGTGGAGCGGGCGAGGCTCAAGACCGAGACCGTCACCGAGGACCAGACGGTCTCCGGCAAGGTGCGCAAGGAACAGTTCGAGGTCACCGACGACGAAGGCAAGCACCGCAAGTCGTGATGCCGGGTTTCAGCGCAGGCGCCGGGCGCGCGCGGCCGCGACCACGAAACCGGCTGCCACGGCACCCGCGAGCGCACAGCCGACACCGAACAGCACCGCGGGCTCGTGCACTCGCAGGACCGAGACGCACAGCCACGCCGACGCGCCGAACAGCAGTCCGAGCACCGGGCCGCCGACGAGCGCGCCGCGCCGGCGGTGACCGTTCCGGATGGTCCGCAGGCCGGATTCCAGGTACGCCAAGGCGAACAGGGCGAGGATCAGGCTGCCCGCGCCGAGCGCGCTCGCGAGCGGATGCTGCCGTGTGACGACGGCGAACGTCCTCGGGACGCCGTCGGCCGTCAAGGTCGCGGTCACCGCTCCGCCGACGATCCAGCGGGAGAGCCCGGGAAAAGTGAGATCGGCACGGAAACCGTCGCCCTCGGGTTTCGTCACCGCCGACGCGGATCCGAGCGGGATCCCGGCGGCCGAAAGGTCGAGGGTCACCTGGTGCGGGCGCCCCTCGCCGGTCACCGCGAACGTCTTGCTGAGGTCCACGGGCGCGGACGAGGCCGCGACGCCGTCGATCTTCAGTGTGGTGGCCTCGTGCGGCAGGCGTTCCGGGGTGAGCAGGGTGAGCACCACGAGCGCGATCGCGGCGGCCGCCGCGGTCAACCGGAACCAGAGCACCGCGCCGGGCCGGGGCTCTGGTTCGAAGCTCGCGCGGGTCGCCGACAGTGTCGATCCGGCGCGGGGCGGCGGACCGGTCTTGTCGGGCCGTCGACGGCCGTCGCGCCGAACGCGGAGATCACCCGAGGGGTGAGGTGCCGCACCGGCACCCGTGAGCGTTCCAGCCAGCCTGGCCCGTACACGGCGGTGGCGGCCGAGGCGAGGTCGGCCGCGAAGGTCTCCGCGTCGCGGTACCGGGAGTCGAGTTCGCGCGAGAGGCTGCGCATGACGACACCGGCGATCGGCGAAGGCACGCCGTCGATCGGGCGCGGATCGGTGAACATGTGCTGGCGCATCATGCTGATCGCGCCGCGGGTGTTGTCGAACGGCAGTTTCCCGGACAGCAGTTCGTAGAGCACCGTGCCCGCCGAGTAGACGTCGGCCGCCGGGCTCAGCGCGTTGCCCATCGCCTGTTCGGGCGCGATGTAGGCGGGTGTGCCGAGGACCTCGCCGCCGTGGGTGACAAGGGTGGCGCCTTCGCTGATCACCTTCGCGATGCCGAAGTCGGCCACCTTCATCACGCCTTGGGTGGTGAAGAGCAGGTTCTTCGGCTTGACGTCCAGATGCAGCACGCCCGCTTCGTGCGCCGCGTGGAGCCCGGCGAGCATCGCCAGCCCGATCGCGCAGGCCTGCTCCCCGCCGATTTCCCCGCTGCGGAAGCGACTGTGCACGGTGCCGCCGTCGAGGCGTTCCATCACCATCAGATGCTCGCGGCCGGTGCGCACGTAGTCGTACACGGGAACGATGTGCGGATGGTCGAGGCTGGCCAGCACGCGCGCTTCGCGATCGAAGAGCTCACTGCTGGCGGCGTGGTTCAGCACGTCCCACGGCAGCTGTTTGATGGCGACGTCGCGGCGCAGCGAACGGTGGACGCCGGCGAAGACGACCCCCATCCCGCCCTGGCCGATCGCGGCCCCGATCTCGTACTGCGGCAGCGCGGCGACGACCTCGGCGGGTGCGCTCATCGGTTGAATTCCTTGGTGGAGTCGGGAAAGCGGACCGTCTCGTCACCTGTTGGTCCGGGTGCGGGGGTCAGGTAACCGAGCAGGAACGCGATGACGGCGGCGCCGAGGACCACCGGGATCTCGATCGCGGGCTCCGGCGGGACGAGCCGCAGCACCGACAGCGAGACGACGGCGACGAGCCCGGTGCCGAATCCGGCTGGCAGGAAACGCAGACCGCGACGCCACCGGTTGACGGGAAGCCGGTGGCGGGCGAGCGCGAGCAGGGCCGTCAGCCACGCCAGCACGGTGAGCACGAGCATCGCGAGCCCGAAAGCACCGTAGACCGACCAGAAGGACCCGCGGATGTCGGCGACCGTGGTCGCCTCGCCGAGGGTGCCGCGCTGGGCGTCCAGCAGTTCGACCGTCGACGGGAGAAGCCCGATCGCCTGACCGGAGAGGTCGGCCATGTCCAGGACGAAGGTCCTGGTGACGCGACTGTGCGCGGGGACTTCGAACGGCGCCGTGGTGTCGTAGGCGAAGAAGGTCAGGGCGAGCGCCACGCCGGACACCCGCACACTGCGGACCTTGACCGCGGTGCCGCCGCTGTTGGTCGCCGTGACGGTGAGTTCGAGTGGTTTCGCCGGATCGATCACGACGGTGGCGTTGGTGATCGGCCGATCGTCGAAGGTGACCGCCAGGTCGAGTCCGCCACTGTCCGCGACGGCCGGTGGCGAGCCGAGGAGGACCGCGCACAGACCCAACGCAACCCCTGCCGCGATGACACGTCCCATTTTGCGCATCCCCTGTTTTCCTTATCCGGCTGGTCCGGAATGCTACAGCGAGTTCTTACCGGAGAGGGACGTCCCAATGCGTATCGTGGTTCGCCTGATATTCGGCACCGTGACCGGGTTGTTGTTCCTGCTTTCCCAGGTGGGAGCGGGAAACGCGCAGCAGTCCCCTTATCAGTCCACGGTTGGTTTGAAACCTTCGAGCGGCCCCGCGGGGACTTCGTTCACCATTTCCTGGAATTTCTCTCCGTGCAAAGGACCGATTTCTTTCACCTGGGACGGAACGGCCATTACGTCGGTCAGCGCGCCCAGTGGGCAGACCGGGGCGATGGTGCCGGGCAACGCGACGCCCGGCGGCCACACCGTCACGGGAACCTGCACGAACGCGCGGACCGGACAGCCGTTGACCGGAAGCGCGACCTTCCAGGTGACCGGGACGGTGACCACGGCGCCGCCGACGACGAAGGTGCCCCCGACGACGAAGCCGACCGTCCCGGTGACCACCCCGACCAGCCCCGGAACGACCACCACCCCGGTCACCACGACGACGCCGCCCCCGACGACACCACCGTCCACAACGGACACTCCCCCGCCGGCGGACGTCCCGTCGTCCAGCAGCACGCCGCCGCGCCCGGACGACCTGATCCTCGACCGGCCGACCGTGCGGCCCGGCGACGCACTGTCCGCGACCGGAAAGGGGTGCGTGCCCGGTGAGCGGGTCACGCTGACGTCAGACGGCGAGCGCGTCGGCGGCGCCTATGCCGACGGCACCGGCGCGTTCACCGCGGCCGTCGAGTTCACCCGGATCGAGGCGGGCAGGCATACCGTCGTCGCCGACTGCGGCGTACGACTGACCGGCGCCGTCGAGCAGGTGGTGACCAGTTCGTCAGGCGGGCACAGCGGCACCCTGGTGGTGCTGGTCTTCTTCGTGCTGGCCGGCATCACCGTGATCCGCTTCCCTTGAGGTCACCGAGGGGGCCGCATCGCCGCGAAGACCAGGAACACCGCGGCGATGAACAGGGCGGCGACCACCAGATCGATCAGGAAGCCCACTACGAGTGCGGTGATCATCGCTCACTCCTGTGCCGTCCTGGCTGCTTCGCGGCGGCGCGCGTACAGGCTGGTGAACGAAACCGTGACGAGAACGGCGATGATCACGCCCAGCGACGCCGGTGTCGGGACCTGCGGCACCGACGGCCAGATTCCGTGTGCCCAGTGCAGGACCAGCTTCACCCCGATGAAGGCGAGGATGATGGCGAGGCCGTGGTTCAGGTGTACCAGCTTCGCCAGCGCCGAGTGGAGCACGAAGTACAAGGCGCGCAAGCCCATCAGCGCGAAGGCGTTGGTGGCGAACACGAGGTACGGGTCTTCGGTGATGCCGTAGACCGCCGGTACCGAATCGACCGCGAACACCACGTCGGTGGCGAACACCGCGACGACCACGACCGCCAGTGGGGTGAGCGCGCGGCGCCCGTGTTCACGCACGGTGAGCCGGGTGCCCCGATAGTCGTCGGTCACCGGCATCAGCCGTCGCAGCAACCGGACCGACCGCAGCTGCGAAAGGTCCAGCTCGTCCTTGCCGCCGGACATGGCCTCGCGCAGGATCTTGATCGCCGAGACCAACAGGATCACGCCGAACACGAGGAACGCCCAGGTGCCCGCCGACAGCATCGCCGCCCCGGCCGCGATGAACACGCCGCGAAGCACCAGCGCGCCCACGATGCCGTACAGCAGCACGCGTTGCTGCACGGGCCCCGGGACCGCGAAGGCGGCGAGCAGCAGCATGAAGACGAACAGGTTGTCGACCGACAAGGACTTCTCGACGACGAAACCCGTCATGAACTCCAGCGCCTGGCCGCCACCGAACTCGAGCCACAGCCAGAGCCCGAACACGACCGGGAGCGCGAGGTAGAAGACCGACCAGCCGACGGCTTCCCGCATCGACACCTCGTGCGGGCGACGGGTCACCGCGAAATCGGCGACGAGCAGCGCGATCAGGACGGCGATGCTGATCGCCCACAACCCCGGCGATCCCACGGTTGCCACGGACTCGGGCATGAAGCCTCCTCGAACTCGAAGTTCGAGGTCTCCTTCACCCCGGTGGGGCGGCCTCCCGGGGACACCAGCGGAGCGTCCGTATTGACCGGGCAGACCCTTGGGAAGTACTCCCCTCGCCGGCCCAGTATCGCACTTGGTAAAGAGTTATTAAAGGGTGGGTCAAGTGAACCCCTCAGCCCACCACGCACCACGTCGTGCGCGGGGGCGCAACTCGCGTGTTTCCAGCCGTAACTCGCGTGATTGGAGGCGTAACACACGACACCG
>NZ_JBHVKW010000107.1:0-29627 GCF_042797905.1 Amycolatopsis sp. NPDC057786 | reverse complement strand
CATCAGACGCGGTGAAGGGAGCCTTCAGCCCCACCACCGGCCTACTCACGAACGCGCCACAAAGCGTTCGCCCTTCTCTGCACGAAAAACGCCCCGGTCCGGAAAATCCGGACCGGGGCGTTTCCAGCGAAAGGGCTCAGAAAGGCAGCGCCTGAGCCAGCGCCTCCTTCTTCACTTCGGTGACCGACGACGGCACGTCCGACTTCGCCGCCGCGGAAGCACCGGCGGGAACCGGTGCCGGGACCGGGCTGCACTGCACGTCCGAACCGTTGCCCGGCTTGCGCACCGGCAGCTTTCCGGTCAGCAGGTAGTCCGCGATCTTGTCGTCCACACAGGACACGCCGGACAGCGAGCCCGAGTGCGTCGTGCCGCCCGGAGCGCTGATCAGGCTGGAGTTCGGGTAGCGCTTGCGGACCTCGATGCTGCCGGGGTACGGCGTCGCGGCGTCGTTCTCCTCGCTGATCAGCAGGATTCCGGGGACCTTGCTCCCGTCGACCTCCACCGGCTTGCCCGGCTTGGCCGGCCAGTCGAGGCACGGCGCGTTGAACCAGGCGTTGCCCCAGGTTTCGAACGGCGCCCGGAAGTGCGTGACCCAGTTGTCGAACTTCCAGCGGGGCCAGCTCTGCGGCCACGCCACGTCGGTGCACTGCACGGCCGCGTACACCGCGTAGCCGTTGTCCTGGCCCGGCGGGTTGGAGTCGTCGTAGAGGCCCTTCAAGGTCTGCCAGTCACCCTTGTGCACCCAGCCGGCGAACGCGTTCGCGATGTCTTCCCAGCCGAACACGTAGTAGCCCGCCTGCAGGAAGATGTCCGTCCACTCGGACCCGCCGATGACGCCGCCCGCGGGCTTGTCGTACAGCTTCTTCTGCTCGGCGTACCACAGCTTCTCGACCGCGGCCGAGGTCGTGCCGAGGTGGTAGACGTCGTCGTACTTCGCGATCCAGCCGAAGTAGGTCTTGATGTTCTTGTCGAAGGCGATGTCCTGGTTCAGGTTCGCCTTGTACCAGACGTCGCGGGGGTCGACGGTGCCGTCGAACACCATGCGCCGCACGTTCTGCGGGAACAGCGTGCTGTAGACCTGCCCGAGGTAGGTGCCATAGGAGAAGCCGTAGTAGTTGATCTGCTTCTCGCCCAGCGCCTTGCGCAGGCTGTCGACGTCCTTCGCCACATCGATGGTCTTGATGTGGTCGAGGATCGCGCCGTTCTTGGCGCACGCCTTCGCGTACCCCTTCGCCTTCTCACGCCACGCCGTCTCGATGGCGCGCGTGGTCGGCACGTACTGCGGGCGGTTGTAGGAGGCGTAGTTCCCGTCGCAGGTCAGGGACGGCTTGCTCTCCCCGACGCCGCGCGGGTCGAAGCCGATCCAGTCGTACTCCTCACCCGCCTTCTTCGGGACGGCCCTGCCGAGGGTCGAAAGGCCGAGGCCGGAGCCGCCGGGTCCGCCAGGGTTGACCAGCATGACGCCCTGCGACTTGGCGGCCTTGTGCTTCACGCGCGAGACGGCGATGGAGATCTTCTCCCCGCCCGGCTTCGCGTAGTCCAACGGGACCTCGAGGAAACCGCATTCCGCACCGGCCTTGACCAGGCTCGGGCGAGTACAGGCTCCCCAGGAGATGGGCTTCGGATCGAAGTCCGACGCCGAGGCGGCCGTGGCGGAGGGAGCGAGCGCCATGGTGCCGACGCCGATCCCCGCGACCGCCAGGGCGGCAACGAATTTCTTCACTGTGTTCCTTTTCGTCCGCGTTCGACCCGGTCGGGCCGAAGCTACCGAGAACCGGCTTCAATCTCGCTGACCGACACGTTGACCGCCATCCCTCTTTAGTCGGTATCCGGCCGGAGAACGGGTTCGATCCGGGCATATCCGTCTTGTCGGTCCCCTGTCGTACGCTCGCGACGCCCACTGGGGAAAGGAGAACGCGTGGACGAGGTGAAAAGCCTGGTTTCGGCGGTTCGCAACGGTTTGGCCGGGCTGGCCGATCCGGAAAAGGCTCCGTCGATGCGGGCGTACATGAAGTCGGAGATGCCGTTCCTCGGGGTGGCGTCCCCGCCTCGGACGGCCTTGCTGAAGCGGGTTTACGCCGAACATCCGCTACCCGATCGAGTGAGTTTCTCGACGGCGGTTCTCACCTTGTGGCGTGAAGCGGAATTCCGTGAAGAGCGTTATGCGGCGATCGCCCTGTCCGGTCACCGTGCCTACGCCCGCTGGCAGGACGGCGAGTTGCTCGGCCTGTACGAGGAGATGATCGTGACGGGCGCCTGGTGGGACTACGTGGACGAAGTCGCGATCCGCCGGGTCGGGCCGATCCTGCGGGCGGAGCCGGAGACGGTGACCACGCTGATGCTGACCTGGGCCTACGACGAGGACAGGTGGCGCCGCCGCACGTCGGTCATCTGCCAGATCGGCGCCAAGGGCGGAACGGACACCGACCTGCTCACCCGCGCGGTCGAAGCCAATATCGACGACAAGGACTTCTTCCTGCGCAAAGGGATCGGCTGGGCCCTGCGCGAGTACGCGAAGACCGAGCCGGACTGGGTGCGCGCCTTCGTCACCACGCATCCGGCACTGTCCACGCTGTCCAGGAAGGAGGCGCTCAAGCACCTGGGCGAGTGAGCACCGGCTGGGGAACGAGGGCGATCAGGTCCTCGATCTCTTCGCCGAGTTCCGGCATCAGCTCCCGAAGATCTTTCAGGTCGCGGAGCAGGATGAGTCGCGTCTCGCGGGGTGGATCCTTCTCCAGCAAGGCCCTGAGCTCGCGTGTCGCGTCGGCGTGACGTCCGAGGGCGGCGAGATAGAAGAGCGGCTGCACCTCGTCTTCCCAGTCCAGGTCGCCTGCCGCGTTCCGCGCGACGGCTTCTTCGAGCCCCGCGGCGAGGGACTGGTGGGCTTCCTCGGTTCTTCCGGTCTTCAGCCAGGCCAGGGCGAGCAGGTTTCGAGCCCAGACGGACTCGGGCGCGAGCGGACGGAGGATCTCCATCGCCTCGTCCGTCTCCCCGGCGAACAGCAAGGCCTCCCCCAGGTTCTCGCGGTGGTCGGCGTCCTCTGGTTCCGAGACGACCAGTTCGCGCAACTCCCGGATTGCTTCGCCGTACTCACCCGACCGACGGTGGATTTCCGCGCGCAGGGCGCGGCTTTCCTGGCCGGCGGCCAGCGCGCTGTCCACATCGGACAACGCGCCCGCGAAATCCTCGAAGGTGAGACGGTGCCGGGCACGCCGGTGGAAGGCGTATCCGCCGTCCTGTCCCACGCGGACCCCTTCGTCCAGTGCGGCGCGGGCTTCCTCGTGCCGGTCGAGACCTCCGAGGATGTCTCCGCGGGTGGTGTGGAAGAAGGCCACCTCAGGATTAGCCGTGACCGCGACGTCGATGTCGTTCAGCGCGGCCTGGTGCTCGCCGGACCGCTGATGCGTCATCGCGCGCCAGGTGTACGCCCACTCGTTGCCGGGATCGAGTTCGATCGCGCGGCTCAAGGATTCGGCCGCTTCGCCGTACTTCGCCAGTTGGCAGAGCGTGCTTCCCCGCTGGAGGTGATTCTCGGCGTCTTCGGGAGCCAGTTCGATGGCGCGCTCGTAGTCGGCGAGCGCCGCCGCGCGATCCTCCAGTCCGTCGTACGCCCGGCCGCGCATGTAGTACGCCCACTCGTAATCCGGGTCAAGCCGGACTGCCGCGGTGAAGCCGTCGACGGCGAGCCGGTACCGCTCACCGCCCAGATGGAACGCGGCCCGGATCGCGTGGGCCCTGGCGCTGTCCGGGTCCGCCGCGACGATCGTGTCGAAGGTCGCCGTCGCGGCGGCCTCGTCCCCGATCTGCTCGAGGAACGACGCGAGCTCGGTCAGGTAGAACACGTCCTTCGGGCGGAGGGCGACGGCCGCGCGGTGGCAGGCGAGCGCCTCTTCCTTGTCTCCCAGTTCGGCGAACAACGTGGCCCGGTAGTGGACGGCCCAGGCGTAGTCGGGATCGAGCCTGATCGCGATGTCGATCTCGTCGATCGCCTTCCGGACGTCGCCGCGCTTGAAGTGCACCTCGCTGCGGATGCTGTAGGCCCACCGGTGATCGGGCTGGAGGCGAACGGCCTCGTCGAGGTCGGCCATCGCACCATCGAGGTCGCCGAGCTCGGCCCTGGCCGAACCGCGCCCACGCCACGAGTAGGCGTAGGTGGGATCGAGCTCGATCGCCCTGTCCAGATCCGACAACGCCCGTTCCCAGTCGCCCTCGTTGTGGAACAGGTTGCCCCGATCGCTCCACGCGTAGGGATCGGCGGGGTTCAGATCGACGGCCCGGTCGAAGTCCCGTTTCGCCGCGGCGGCGTCGTCTTGCCCTTCGTAGGCCCACGCGCGGCGCCGGAGCACCGTGGAAAGCCGGGCGGCGTCGAGTTCGCCCGCACCGGCGAGCAGGTCGAGCACCGGGATCTCCCCGTCGCCGACCGCGGCGGCCAGGCGCTGTCCCCAGCCCAGGACCGCGGGCGCGTCCGCGTCGGCACCCGCCTGCTCCATCATGCGCGCCCAAGCGCGGGCGGAAGCGGTGCCGGTGGTGATCATCTCGGCGGCGCCGAGCAACGCGTCCGGCAGCGCCTCGGCCGGGTCGCCGCAGAGCCGATGATAGGTCTGTTCCAGCTTTCGCTTCTGCCAGCGCTCGTCGTTCCAGGCGTCGCGGTGACGGCTGAAGCCGAGTTCGGCGCACCGGCCTTCGTAGTACTCGCTGAGCCTGCGATGACGTTCGGCGAACTCGGCGGGCGAACGGCCGCGTTCCATGCGCACCATCGGGCCGCGGACCACCGGGTGGTAGCGCACCGGGAGCTCACGGCGCCCGACGAACGGCAGTTCCCGCAGCCAACGGAAGATCTCCCCCGCGCTTTCCTTCCCGGTCAGCACGCCGATGACGTCCTCGTCCAGGAAGCGGGGCAGCGACGCCGTGGCGGCGATGTCCTTCCTGGCCTTTTCGGGAACCCAGTGCAGGAACCGTTTGACCGCGTCGTCGCTGGGATCGCCGACGGCGTCCGCTTCGGCTGGGTTCCCACGGGCCAGCATGGCGACCAGTACCGGCAGGCCGTCGGTCAGCCGCAGCACGATCTCGACGACCTTCTCGTCGGTGATCCCGTGCTCGGCGAGCAGGCGGCGCGCCTCCGGCTCGGTGAACGGCCGGAGTTCGATCTCGCGCACCAGCGGCGCGTGCCGGTTCCATTTCGCCTCGTCCAGCGGGAACTGGCCCGCGACGGTGAACACCAGGTTCTGCGGGAGATCGCCGTACAGTCCCCCGAACAGGTCGAGCAGCCAGGTCTCCAGTACCGGCGCCGTCCGTTCGAAGGTGTCGAAGAACAGCGCGATCTGCCGGTTCTCCGGAATACGCCAGAGATCTTCGACGAACGGTTTGGTCAGCTCCTCCGCCGGTTCCAGGAGCAGCTGGACATCGGCCTTCCGCTTGAACTTCGCCGCGAGGTAGACCTGCAACTGCTCCAGCTGTTTCGCCGTCGCGTCCGCGTCGATCGCGTCGGCGGCGATGCTTCCGCCGGGAAGCGTCTTCGCCACGCCGAGGCCGGCCTTGACCACGGTCTTCGTCACGAGCTCACGGCCTGCCGCCGGAGCCTGCGGATCGTTGTGGAGCCGTTCCCTCGCCTTGAGGTAGGACTCGTAGCGCTTCTCGAACCGGCGCATCTCGTGCCCGGCGCGAGCGAGGTCCTTCGCCAGTTTGACCAGTGTCGCGGGCAGGTCCTGTTGCCGGTCGTCCGCGAACCCCACGGCGGCGCGGGTTTCCTCGGCGATACCGCGAAGCTGGTCGAGCAGGAAGGACTTGCCCACTCCGGCGAGACCGTGCACCGAGTACAGATACCGGCGGCGGCGGTCGCTCCCCGGCAGCCCGAGATTGCTCCGGAAGTCCTCACGTTCCCCGACCCTGCCGACGAAACCGTCGCTCAGCCGGGCGCGGGCGATGTCTTGGATACTGGACCGACCGTCTGGACGTGACACAAGTCCTCACTTTGCCACACCTGAAGCGCGTGAAGGCCCCCTTTCCGCGGCTGAGCCGAGGGAAAGGGGGCCTTCACGGGACTTTCGGGTCAGGCCCGCAGGCTCGCGCCGAAGCGTTCACCGGCGACCGCGAGCGCGGCGTCGCGGGCCTTGGTGGCCTCGTCGACGGTCAGCGTGCGGTCCGCGGCACGGAACCGCAGCTTGTACGCCACCGAACGCTTGCCCTCGCCCAGCTGCTCACCCTGGTAGGAGTCGAACAGCGTGATGTCCTCCAGCAGTTCGCCCGCGCCTTCGCGCAGCGCCTCGGCCAGGTCGGCCGACGGGACGCTCGCCTCAGCGACGAGGGCGACGTCGAGCAGCACCGGCGGGTACGCCGAGATCCGCGGCGCCGGACGGCCGTCCGGAATCGGGATCGCGTCCAGGTCTAGTTCCATCGCGACGGTGCGCGGCGGCAGCCCGAGCGCCTCGACGACCTTCGGGTGCAGCTCACCGGCGTAACCGATGGGCCACTGTCCCACCCGCAGCTGCGCGCAGCGGCCGGGGTGCCACGGCGGCTGGTCCGCGGCGGCTGTGGTCAGCTCGACACCGGCGGCCTGCGCCACCAGCCGGGCGGCCTGCACCGCGTCGGCCCAGTTCGCCTGCTCACCCGCGCCCCACCAGCCGGCACGTGCTCGCTGGCCAGCGAGCACGACCGCGACGTGCAGCGGCTGCGGCGGGACAGCCGCCTCCAGCACCGCGAGCTCCTCGTCGGTCGGGCGCCGGTCCACCCCGAGCGAAGGCATCGGGATCGGGTTCGGCCCCGGCAGCACGACCTGTCCGATGTGGAACAGCGAGACATCCTTGAAACCACGGGAGATGTTGCGCTGCAAGGTATCCAGCAGCCCCGGCAGCAAGGTGCTCGCCATCCGGTCCTTGTCCGCCTCCAGCGGGTTGCGGACCTTCACGGTGCTGCGGCGGACGTCGTCCTCGGGCAGCCCGAACGCGTCCCAGACCGAGTCCGAGATGAACGGGAAGGGCAGCACCTCGACGTAGCCGTTCTCCGCCAGCGCCCGCGCGACCGAGCGACGGCGGCGCTGTGTGTCGGTGAGGCCACGGCCCGCCGGGGCGTCGGGCAGCACCGACGGGATGCTGTCGTAGCCCTCCAGCCGGAGCACCTCCTCGACGAGGTCGGCGGGCTGCACCAGGTCACCGCGCCAGCTCGGCGGAACGGCGGTCACCAGCGCGGTGCCGTCCTCGGCCGTGCCCACGTTGACCTTGCAGCCGATCTGCGAGAGCCGTTTGACCGTGACACCGCGCTCGTACCGCACCCCGGCCACCTGGTCGGGCAGGCTGATCGGCATGGTGACCGGCGTGTTCGGCTCGACGCCGCCCTCGTCGGTGCGGCCGGGCAGGATCGAACCCTCGCCGTACTGACGCAGCAGGCGCGCGGCGAGCTCGACGGCCACCGCGCACAGCTGCGGGTCGGTGTAGCGCTCGAACCGCTTGGCCGCCTCCGAGAACAGCTTGTGACGGCGGGCAGTCCGGCTGATCGACGACGGATCCCAGTGCGCCGCTTCGAGCAGCACATCGGTGCTCTCCGGCGTGATCTCGGTCGACGCGCCACCCATCGTGCCCGCCAGCGAGATGACGCCGCTGTCGTCGGCGATGACCACGTCGTCCGCGTCGAGCGTGCGCTCGACATCGTCCAAAGTGGTCAGTTTCTCGCCCGGCTTCGCCTTGCGCACCACCAGATCGCCCTTGACCGAACCGGTCGCGAAGGCGTGCAGCGGATGCCCGAGTTCGAGCATGACGTAATTGGTCACGTCGACCGCGAGCGAGATCGAGCGGATCCCCGACAGCATCAGGCGGCGGCGCATCCACCACGGCGTCGGCGCGGTCGCGTCGAGGTTCTTGACCCGGCGCAGCACGAACCGCTTGCAGCCCTCGGTGTCCTCGAGGTGCACCGGCCAGACGTCGCTCTCGGCCTCGGGGACCTCGATGGACGCCGGGTCGCCGAACGGGACGTCGAGCGCGTTGGACAGCTCGCGGGCCAGGCCGCGGACCGACAGGGTGTACCCGCGGTCCGGGGTCGGCGTCACCTCGAGGACGGTGTCTTCGAGGCCGAGCAGCTTGTTCGCGTCCTCGCCGGGGCTGGCCGTGCTCGGCGGCAGCACCAGGATGCCGGAGTGGTCGTCACCGATGCCGAGTTCGCTCGCGGAGCAGATCATGCCGTCGCTGAGGCGGCCGTAGGTCTTGCGCGCGCCGATCTCGAAACCACCGGGCAGCACGGTGCCGGGCAGCGCGACGACGACCAGGTCGCCCTCGGCGAAGTTCGAGGCACCGCAGATGATCCCGCGGGTCTTGATCCCCGTGGGGCCGTCGTCCTCGAAGGGACCTTCGTCGTCGTCCTCGTCGTCGTCGAGGTTCTCGTCGGGCTTGTCGGTGTCGTCATCCGATTCGCCGACGTCGACCCGGCAGAACCGGACCGGCTTCTTGAACTCGGTGAGCTCCTCGATCTCGGCGACGCGGCCGACCACGAGCGGACCGGTAACCGGTTCGAGTTTCCGGACGTCGTCGACCTCGATACCGATGCGCACGAAGGCGTCGGCCAGATCCTGGGCCGTGACCTCCTCGTCGACGTCGAGGTGTTCGGTCAGCCAGCTGGCTGGGACCTTCACTCAGGCCTCCGTTCCGAAGGGCAGGGTGAACCTGATGTCGCCCTCCACCATGTCGCGCATGTCCGGGATTCCGTTGCGGAACTGCAGGGTGCGCTCGATACCCATGCCGAAGGCGAAGCCCGAGTAGACCTCGGGGTCGACGCCGCAGGCACGCAGGACGTTGGGGTTGACCATCCCGCAGCCGCCCCACTCGACCCAGCCGGGTCCGCCCTTCTTCTCCTCGAACCAGACGTCGACCTCGGCCGACGGTTCGGTGAACGGGAAGAAGTGCGGGCGCAGACGGGTCTTCGAGTTACCGCCGAACATCGCGCGGGCGAAGGCGTCGAGGGTGCCCTTGAGATGCGCCATCGTCAGACCCTTGTCCACCGCGAGCCCTTCGACCTGCGAGAACACCGGGGTGTGCGTGGCGTCGAGTTCGTCGGTCCGGTAGGTGCGGCCGGGGCAGACGACGTACACGGGCAGGTCACGGTGCAGCAGCGTGCGGGCCTGCACCGGCGAGGTGTGCGTCCGCAGCACCAGGCCGGAGTCCTCCTCGCCGAGGTAGAACGTGTCCTGCAGCTGGCGCGCGGGGTGGTCCTTGCCGAAGTTCAGCGCGTCGAAGTTGAACCACTCGGCTTCGAGCTCGGGGCCTTCGGCGATCTCGTAGCCCATCGCGATGAACGCGTCGGCGATCCGATCCGACAGGGTCGCGATCGGGTGCCGGGCGCCACGGGGCACGCGGTCCCACGGGAGCGTGACGTCGACGGCCTCCTCGCGGAGCACCTTTTCGTCACGTTCGGCTTGGAGCACGGCTCGGCGCGCGTCGAACGCGGCCTGGATGCCTTGGCGCGCTTCGTTGACCCGCTTGCCGGCCTCGGCCTTCTCCTGCTTCGGCAGGGCGCCGATCTCGCGGCGGGCGAGCAGCAGCGGAGACTGGTCCCCGAGGTGGGCGGGTTTGACCGCGGCCAGCGCGTCGAGATCCGCCGCGGCCGCGAAATCGGTCTCGGCCTGTTTGACGGCGGCCGTCAACGTTTCCGGCGCGAGCGTTCCCGCCTGGGGGTCCTGCTTGTCGTTGGCTTCGGACATAACTCCTCGGCGTCCGCTGGGACTGGTCCGGTGCACGCGAGCGCACACATGGGTTTAGCAGCTGCTGAATTCTATGGGACAGCGAACGGCGGCCCCCGATCACCCTCGGGCTGGGCACACCGTCACTCGGAAGTGCGAAAAACGCGCTCTACGCCGTAAACAAGGTGCTGGAACGAACACTGCGTTCCATGAGAGCTCCCTTGGCGTCGTGGTGCGAACGGCGTGATGCCCGCGACTTTACGTGGTCGCGGCCCGGGAGGCCATCGCATTTGTGTACACGCAGATCGCGGCGGCGGTCGCGAGGTTGAGGCTCTCCGCCCGGCCGTACATCGGGATCTTCACCGCGAGATCGACCGTCTCCAGTACCGCCTGCGGCAGTCCGTGCGCCTCGTTGCCGAAAACCCACGCCGTGGGCTCGTCGAAGGTCACCTGATCGAGCTCGGTGTCGGCGTAGCCGTGCGCGCCGAAGGTGCGGAGTCCGGCGGCGGAGCAGGCCTTCAAGGCCGCGTCGACGTCCCGGATCCGGGTGATGGCGGGGTGGAACAGGCTGCCGGCGGCCGCGCGGACGCATTTGCCGTTGTGCGGGTCGACGCTGTCCCCGGCGAGGACGACCGCGTCGGCGCCGGCGGCGTCCGCGACCCGGATCACGGTGCCCGCGTTACCGGGGTCCGCGACGCCGACGAGGACGACGACGAGCTTCGCGCCCGGCTTCAGGACGGTCTCCTGTGGACGGTCGACGAGCGCGCAGACCGCGACGATGCCTTGCGGCGTCACGGTCTCGGACAACCCGTCGGCCGCGCGATCGGTGATCGGCGAGACGGGGACACCCGCCTCACGCGCGGCGGCGAGCAGGCGCTCGTGCTGCGCGGCGGCGCGTTCGGTCACGAACAGCTCGTACACCTTGCCGCCGTGTTCGAGCGCGGCTTCGACCGCGTTCGCACCCTCGGCCAGGAACCGGCCGGTCTTCTCGCGCTCGGCCCGGCGGGTGAGCTTGCGCGCAGCGACGACCCGGGGCGTCCGTTCGGTGAACGGAGCCGCCCCGGGTCGGTGGAGAGCGCTGTCGCCGGTCAGGCCGACTTCTTCTCTTCGGTGTTCACGTTCGCCTTGGCCAGCTCGGCCAGCGCGGTGAACGCGGCGGCGTCGTTGACCGCGAGGTCCGCGAGGATCTTGCGGTCGACCTCGACACCCGCGGCCTTGAGGCCCTGGATGAACCGGTTGTAGGTCACGCCGTTGGCGCGGGCGGCCGCGTTGATGCGGGTGATCCACAGCTGGCGGAAGTCACCCTTGCGGGCACGACGGTCCCGGTAGGCGTAGTTCAGCGAGTGAAGCGTCTGCTCCTTCGCCTTGCGGTACAGCCGCGAACGCTGGCCGCGGTAACCGCTGGCGAGCTCGAGAGTCGCGCGACGCTTCTTCTGGGCGTTGACAGCCCTCTTGACGCGTGCCACTGGGGTCCATCCTGTCGATCTGGGGGCGCGCTGGCGCGCCCGGCGTTTACAAAGTGCGGGGTGTCAGCGGCCGAGAAGGCGCTTGACGCGGCCGACGTCGTTCTTGGCGATCTCGGTCGTGCCTTCGAGGCGACGGGTGAGCCTGTTGGACTTCTTCTCCATCAGGTGGCGGCGGCCGGCCTTCTGGCGGCGCAGCTTGCCCGAACCCGTGACGCGGACACGCTTGGACGTCCCGCTGTGCGTCTTCATCTTCGGCATTACGTTGTCCTCTTCCGTGCGGCGGCACACCGGTGTCGCCCGGTGTGCCGCTGACATGTGCTGGTCGGCGCTACGCGTCGGCGGGCGGCTCGGACGACTCGTCCTTGGCTGCCTTCGCGGCCTTCTGCGGCTTCACGTTCTTGTGCGGGGCCAACACCATGATCATGTTGCGACCGTCCTGCTTCGGCGACGACTCGACGAAGCCGAGCTCGGTCACCTCGTCGGCGAGCTTCTGCAGCAGCCGGAACCCGAGTTCCGGCCGGGACTGCTCGCGACCGCGGAACATGATCGTGACCTTGACCTTGTTGCCTGCCGCAAGGAAGCGCGACACGTGACCCTTCTTGGTCTCGTAGTCGTGCTGGTCGATCTTCGGCCGCAGCTTCTGCTCTTTGATGACGGTGAGCTGCTGGTTGCGGCGGGACTCGCGGGCCTTCTGCGCGCTCTCGTACTTGAACTTGCCGAAGTCCATGAGCTTGCATACGGGCGGGCGTGCCTGCGGGGCGACCTCGACGAGATCGAGATCGTTCTCCTGTGCCAGCCGCAGCGCATCTTCGATCCGGACGATGCCGACCTGTTCACCGGCCGGCCCGACGAGGCGGACCTCCGGTACCCGGATTCGGTCGTTGATGCGTGTCTCGGAGCTGATGGGGCCTCCCTGGTTCGAGGTAAATTCTTCTACCGTTCCGACCTGGTGCCCACATACCTAAGGCCCCGGTACCGTGCGGTACGCGGGGCCCACTCTTTCCGATCGTGTTCGATCTCCAGAACCGAACACACCGCCTCGACGCCCGAAATCGTCTTGGCGAGACCGGACCCGGACACCTGGTGTTGCGGCGGTGACACGGGTGGGAGCGGGGCTCCACTTGCCGCCCCCGATCGCTCGGGGGCTGGTCGCTCGTGGAAGGGTACCAGACGTGTCAGAAGAACCCGTTCAGCAGCCCCCGTATTCCCCGGACGTCCGCGACCTGGAGGAGATCCCGAGCGTCGAGGTGATCAGCAGGGCGGCCGTCATGCTGCTCTCCGCCGGCGCCGAACGCCTCGGCCTCGCAGACGAGGACCCGGCCAGCTCACCGCACCGCGACCTCGACGAGGCCCGCCGCCTGATCACCGCTCTCGCCGGGCTGGTCACCGCTTCGGCAGAGTACCTCGGCCTGCACGCGGGGCCGTTGCGCGACGGCCTGCAGTCACTGCAGAAGGCGTTCCGCGAGGCTTCGGCCGTGCCCGACGCGCCCGGTCAGGGGCCGGGCGAAAAGTACACGGGGCCGGTCTACTAGCCCCTCCGAAGTACGTGAAGGCCCCCTTCCTGTACCCAGGCGCAAGGAAGGGGGCCTTCATGTACTTCCGCTTCGACGTCAACTAACATTTCAGATGTGAGTGGGTTAGCGAAAGTATCGAGGTCTCTCCTCAGGGACGAGGCCTACGAGAGCATCCGGCGGGCGATCATCGACGGGACGCTGCCACCGGGGACGAACCTGCGCGACGGTGATCTCGCCGATCAGCTGGGGCTTTCCCGGGCGCCGGTGCGCCAAGCGCTGCTACGGCTCGCCGAGGACGGTCTCGTCGAGTCGAAGCCGCAGAGCTACACGCGCGTCGCGGGGTTCGTACCCGACGACGTCCGTGACGCTTTGGAGCTGGTCCGGGCGCTGCACGAGTTCGCCGTCCGGGCGGGGGCGCCCCGGATGGGACCGGCGGAGGTCGCCGCGATGCGCGCGGCCAACGCCCGGTTCGCCGACGCGATCGCCGCCGGGGACATCGCGGCCGCGATCGCCGCCGACGACGAACTCCACGACATCCCGGTGGCCGCCGCGCGCAACCGGGCGGTCGCCGCGACGCTGGCCCGCTACACGCCCTTGCTGCGACGTCTCGAATACGCCCGCTTCGGCTCCCTGCCCGCCCACCGGTCGGTCCAGCGCCACGCGGAACTGGCCGACGCCATCGAAGCGGGCGACGTCGACGCGGCCTGCGCGATCACCGCCACGATCTGGACCGAGCTCGAAGACCTCCTGGAGACGCCATGACCCTCGCCGATTTCCCGCGTTACCCGCTGCTGTTCGGCCCCTCCCCCGTTCATCCGCTGGAGCGGCTCACCGCCCATCTCGGCGGCGCGAAGGTCTGGGCGAAACGCGAGGACGTCAACTCCGGGATCGCGTTCGGCGGTAACAAGACCCGGAAGCTCGAGTACCTGGTCGCCGACGCGCTGGCCTCGGGCGCGGACACGCTGATCTCGATCGGCGGCGTGCAGTCGAACCACACCCGTCAGGTCGCCGCGGCCGCCGCGCGGGCCGGGCTCAAGGCCGTGCTGGTGCAGGAGAGCTGGGTCGACTGGAACGACCCGATGTACGACAAGGTCGGCAACATCCAGCTCTCACGCATCCTCGGCGCGGACATCCGGATGGTCGACGCCGGGTTCGGCGTCGGCTTCAAGGAGAGCTGGGAGAACGCGGTCAAGGAGATCGAGGCCGACGGCGGGAAGCCGTACGCGATCCCGGCGGGCGGCTCGGACCACCGTCTCGGCGGGCTCGGTTTCGCGAACTGGATGGTCGAGCTCGAAGCGCAGGAGGCGGAACTCGGCGTCTTCTTCGACACGGTGATCGTCTGCTCGGTGACCGGCAGCACGCAGGCCGGGATGGTCGCCGGGGCCGCGCTTTCCGGAAAGCCGCGACGGATCCTGGGCATCGACGGGTCGGCGAAACCGGCCGAGACACGCGATCAGATCACCCGCATCGCCAGGGCGACCGCGGAACTGATCGGCGCAGGCGAGATCGAGAAGGTCGAGCTGGACGAGCGCTACCACGCCGGGATCTACGGCATCCCGGACGAGTCCACGCTGGACGCGATCC
Source organism: Amycolatopsis sp. NPDC057786 (assembly GCF_042797905.1). NCBI lineage: Bacteria > Bacillati > Actinomycetota > Actinomycetes > Pseudonocardiales > Pseudonocardiaceae > Amycolatopsis > Amycolatopsis sp. NPDC057786. Next base: position 15,402 of record NZ_JBHVKW010000107.1, on the reverse strand, counting down.
GGACGCTGGCGCGGTTGGAGGGAGTGCTCACCGACCCGGTGTACGAGGGCAAGTCCATGGCGGGGCTGATCGACCTCGTCGCGCGCGGTGAGATCGCGCGGGACTCGAATGTGCTCTTCGCGCATCTGGGCGGACAGCCCGCGCTGAACGGGTACACGAGCGTGCTCTAGCCCCAGGACGCAATGAAAGGTCCTTTCCTCGCAAATTTTGCAAGGAAAGGACCTTTCATTGCACGCGGGATCAGTCCGTGACGGCCAGGACGTCGATCTCCACCAGCAGTCCGGCGGGCAGGCCGACGTACACGGTGGTGCGGGCCGGGTGCGGCGCTTCACCGATCAGCTTGTTGTAGACCTCGTTGAACGCGCCGAAGTGGTCGACGTCGGTCAGGTACACGCGCACCATCATCGCGTCGGCCAGGCTCGAACCGGCGGCCTCGAGCACCGCCTCGATGTTCTTGAAGGTCTGCTCGGTCTGCTCACCGACGGTCTCGCCGACGATGGCGCCGGTGGCCGGGTCGAAGGCGACCTGGCCGGCCACCTGCAGGATGTTGCCCTTGCGGACCGCCTGCGAGAACGCGGCCACCGGCTTCGGCGCGTTCTCCGTGCTGATCGCGGTCTTGCTCATTCCAACTTCCCCTTTCGGTTCCCCGTCCATCCACTGTGGACGGAAGCTTCTTCGGCGGCGGCGATCAGCTCCGGCACGAGCCCCATCAGGCCGTCGTAGTCCAGCAACACCTTCGGCACCGACACGGACGCGGCGGCGAGCACCACGCCGCCCGGGCCGCGGACCGGCGCGGCGACGCAGTGGATGAAGTCCTCGTGCTCTGCGTTGTCCACCGCGTAGCCGCGGTCGGCGACGAGCGCGAGTTCCTTCAGGTAGGCATCGGGGGTGGTGATCGTGTTCGGCGTCCGGACGAAGAAGTCGATCCTCGACACCACATCCGCCTGCTTCTCCGGCGTCATCGCCGCGACGAGCACCTTCCCGACGGCGGTGCAGTGCAGCGGGGCGCGTTTCCCGATGCGGGAGTACATCCGTACCGAATGCCTGCCCTCGAACTTGTCGATGTAGACGACCTCTCCGTCCTCATAGGAAGCGAGGTGCACGGTGTGCCCGGTGCGCGCGTTGAGCCCGGCGAGCGCGGATTGCGCGGTGCGGCGGACGTCGCGATCCTCCAGCGCCTGTTGCGCGAGGTCGAAGAGCGCACTGCCCAGCCGGTAGTACCGCTGCCCTTCCCTGCGCACGAAGTGGTGCGCCTCCAGGGTGCGCAGCAGGCGCAGCACGGTCGACTTGTGCACGCCGATCTCCTCGGCGAGCTGGTCGAGCGTCTTCGGCTCGCGGGCGAGCCCGCTCAGCAGTGTGAGCGCCCTGTCCAGGCTCTGGCTCATCCGCCCACCACTCCCTTGTCCGTCAGCTTGGCCGCCGCCCATGCTGCCTCATCCGCCCCGAGGAGCGTTTCGACGACCGACGCGGGCAGCGGCCTGCCCACGTCGTCGTGGGTCAGGAGGGTGGCCGCGGCCTGCAGATGACCGCGCCGCAGCCGGGTCGCGGGGTCGTCGCCGCGCAGGGTCGCGGCGAGGAAACCGGCCGCGAAGGCGTCACCGGCACCGACCGGCTCCACGACGTCGACCTGGAGCGCGGGCGAGAACAGCGGTGCTTCGTCGCCGTCGATCAGCGTCACCCCGCGTGCTCCATGCTTGACGACCAGCGTCTTCGGTCCGGGCACGGCGGCGCGCAGCCGCGCCGGGTCGCCGGTCCCCCACACCCGTTCGGCCTCGTCCTCGCCCGCCAGCACGATATCGGCGCGGGCGGCGAGCCCAGCCAGCACCGACGGGTCGCGTCCGGTCCACAGCGCGGGCCGGAAGTTCACGTCGAACGACACCATCGTGTCGCCCCGCGGTCGTTCCATCAGGGCACGCACCAGGTCGAGGCAGCCGTCCGACAGCGCGGGCGTGATCCCGGACAGGTGGATGACGCGTACCCCGTCGAGATCGAGCTTGCCCAGCAGCCCGGCGTCCATTCCGGACGCGGCGGAGCCCTTGCGGTAGTAGCGCACGGGGCTGCCGTCCGCGCCGCTTTCCTTGATGTAGAGCCCGGTCGGGCGCGTCGGGTCGACCACGACCGCGCTGACGTCCACCCCAGCCGCGCCGATCTCGCGCACGAGCGCGCGGCCGAACGGATCGTCGCCGACGGCACTCACCCACGCGCTGGCGAAACCCAGCGCGGGGAGATGGCAGGCGACGTTCGATTCGGCTCCGCCGATGGTCCGCACCCACTTCCGTACCTCGTCGGGCGGCCCGGATTCGGCCGGTACGAACAAGGCCATCGACTCCCCGATGCACAAAACGTCAGTGCTCTTCATCGCGCCGACCGCCATCCCGCTGCCAGGGCGCACCTCGCGGAATCATGCCGCCTCGCGACCGAAAAGCGCCCCGCCATCGCGATAGCGGGGCCTCCGGCCAACAAGGCGCGACCCCAAAAGATCAAAAGATTCCCGGGCGGCCAAGGCTCACCTGTCACTTCCACGTCTCCTAGTCGTCACCCCGTTGACCTCCAGCGGACCGGATGCTACACCTATCCCACGCAATATGCGCAACGTCCGTTGCAACATACGCAACCGAGGTGAACCTCATGTTCGAAGCCGGCACCATCGATTCCGCCGCGGTCGCGGCCGTCCGGGAGGAGCGCGTCGACTGGCGCTTCCGCTCGGTCGCGCCCTCGCTGTCCGGTCTCACGATCGGCGAGGCCGCCGCCCGTGGCGCCAAGCTGTTCGACGACGGCTTCCTCGGCCCGTTCGTCGTTCTCGACGAAGAGGCCGTCGAGCACAACCTCCGCACGATGGCGGAGTGGTGCGCCGAACGCGGGGTCGCGCTGGCCCCGCACGGCAAGACGACGATGGCGCCGCAGCTGTTCGAGCGGCAGCTCCAGCACGGCTCGTGGGGTATCACCTGCGCGAACGCCGGTCACCTGCGGATCTACCGCGCGTTCGGCGTCTCCCGGATCCTGCTGGCGAACCAGCTGCTCGACCCGTCGGGCCTGAAGTGGCTCGCCGCCGAGCTGGACGCCGACGAAGACTTCGAGTTCGTCTGCTGGGTCGACTCGGTCCGCGGCGTCGAGCTGATGACCGAAGCCCTGCGCGGCGCCCGCCGCAAGGTGGACGTCCTCGTCGAACTCGGCGCCGAGGGCGGCCGCACAGGTGTCCGCGACACCGAGACCGCGCTCGCCGTCGCCGAGGCCGCGCACGCGAGCCCGGCTCTGCGGTTGCGCGGATCCGGCGGTTACGAGGGCGCGCTTTCCCACCACACCGACGAGAAGTCACTCCAGCTGATCAGCTCCTATGTGGACGGTCTGCGGGAACTCGTCTTCACCTTCCACGCCAAGGGCCTGCTCGACGACGCCGGCCAGATCATCGTCACCGGCGGCGGCAGCGCGTACTTCGACCGCGTCGCCGACGAGCTCACCAAGGACTGGGGCGGTCTGGACGTCCTGCCGATCCTGCGCAGCGGCGCCTACGTGACCCACGACGACGGCTTCTACCGGGTGATCTCGCCGCTGGGCGAACACCCGCGCATCGGGGGCGTCGCCTCGTTCCGGTCCGCGCTGCGCGCCTGGGCTCAGGTGACGTCGAAGCCGACGGACGAACTCGCGCTGCTCACCATCGGCAAACGGGACGCCTCGTTCGACGAAGGTATGCCCGAGCCGCGCCTGATCCGCAAGGGCGACGGGCCACCTTCCGCGCTCGAAGGTCATTCCATCCAGAAGATGAACGACCAGCACGCCTTTCTCACCCTGCCCCCGTCGTCGCCGGTCGAGGTCGGCGACTGGATCGCGCTCGGCCTGTCGCATCCGTGCACCGTTTTCGACAAATGGCCCCTGATCCCGGTCGTCGGCCCCGACGGCGAGACCGTGCTCGATTTCGTCCGCACCCACTTCTGATCCGTCCTCCACCGCCGCAGAGGAAGAATCGCCATGGACATCGTTGTCCGCTCCGCACTGGTCGCCGACGGCACCGGGGATCCGCTCACCAGGCACGACGTGGGCATCACCGACGGCCGGATCGCCAGTGTCGCAGAACCCGGCTCGCTCGCGGGCCGCCGCACCATCGACGCCGAAGGACTCGTGCTCGCGCCCGGGTTCATCGACATGCATTCGCATTCCGACCTTCAGCTGCTCGCCAATCCGGATCACCTCGCGAAGCTCTCCCAGGGCGTCACGACGGAGGTGCTCGGGCAGGACGGGCTCTCCTACGCGCCGGTGAACGACGAAGTCCTCGCGGCACTGCGCCAGCAGCTCGCCGGGTGGAACGACGATCCGGCGGGCTTCGACTGGAACTGGCGTTCCGTCGGCGAGTACCTCGATCGGCTCGACGCGGGGGTCGCGGTCAACGCGGCCTACCTGGTGCCGCAGGGCACCGTCCGCATGCTCACCGTCGGCTGGGAGGACCGGCCAGCGACCGAAGCCGAGATGAACGCGATGAAGGAACTCATCGCGACCGGGCTGGCCGAGGGCGCGATGGGCATGTCGTCCGGGCTCACCTACACACCGGGTATGTACGCGACCACCGAAGAACTCGTCGAGCTGTGCCGGGTCGTCGGGGAGAACGGCGGTTTCTACAGCCCGCACCACCGCAGCTACGGCAAGGGCGCACTCGAAGCGTTCGGCGAGATGGTCGACGTCTCCCGCCGTTCGGGCTGCCCGTTGCACCTCGCGCACGCCACGATGAACTTCTCGGTGAACAAGGGCAAGGCGCCGGATCTGCTGGAGCTGCTCGACCGGGCGCTCGACGACGGCTGCGACATCACGCTCGACACCTATCCCTATCTGCCCGGCGCCACCTATCTTTCCGCGCTGTTGCCGAGCTGGGCCACCGAAGGCGGACTCGACGCCACGCTCGCCCGGTTGTCCGATGTGGACACCCGTGAGCGGATCCGCGCCGAGATCGAGGAGACCGGCTCCGACGGCGCCCACGGGGTGCCGATCGACTGGGAGGCCATCGAGATCAACGGTGTCCGCCGTGACGAGAACGCCCACCTTGTCGGACATTCCGTCGCCGCGTCGGCGCAGCGTGCCGGGAAACCTGCCGCGGAGCTGTACTTCGACGTCCTGCTCTCGGAGAAGCTCGGCACGTCGTGCCTGATGCACGTCGGGCACGAGGAGAACGTCCAGGCGATCATGCGCCACCGCACGCACACCGGCGGCAGCGACGGGCTGCTCGTCGGCGCGCGGCCGCATCCCCGCGCCTGGGGCACGTTCCCGCGTTACCTCGCACGGTACGTCCGCGAACTCGGCGTGCTCGACCTCGCCGAATGCGTCGCCCACCTCACCGGCCGCGCAGCGGACCGCCTGCGGCTGACCGACCGGGGTCTCGTCCGCGCCGGCTACGCGGCGGACCTCGTGCTGTTCGACCCGGAAACCGTCGCCGACACCGCCACGTTCGACGAGCCGCGGCAGCAGGCCGCCGGTATCCCCTATGTCTTCGTCAACGGTGTCGCCGCCATCGACGATGGTCAACCGACCGGCGCCCTCGCCGGCCATTCACTGCGGAACCCCGGGAGTGCCCGATGATCGACTGGCTCCAACACACGACGGGAGGGCTCCTGACCCTCGCCGCCGTCTCGATCGCGGTGTTGTTGTTCCTCATCATCAAAGTCAAACTCGAGCCCTTCATCGCACTGATCGTGGTCGGCCTGCTGACCGCGCTGGCCGCGGGCCTGCCGGTGGTCCAGATCGTCGGCTCCGCGCAGAAGGCGTCGGATTCCCTGCTGGAAAAGGGTTTTGGCGGGATCCTCGGCCATATCGCCGCGATCATCGGACTCGGCACCATCCTCGGGTCCATTTTGGAGCGTTCGCGCGGGGCGAAGGTGCTCACCGGCGCGCTGCTGCGGGCCATCGGTGAGAAGCGGGCTCCGCTGGCGATGGGGCTCGCGGGCTTCGTCTTCGGTATCCCGGTCTTCTTCGACATCGGCATCTTCGTGCTGGCGCCGCTGGTCTACGTCGCCGCCAAACAGGGCGGCCGTTCGCTCGTGCTGTACGCGCTGCCGCTGCTCGCCGGGCTTTCGATCACGCACGCGTTCCTCCCGCCGCACCCCGGCCCGGTGGCCGCGGCCGGTCTGCTGCACGTGGAACTCGGCTGGATCATCCTGATGGGCCTGGTCTGCGGTATCCCCGCGTTCCTCGTCGGCGGTGTGCTGTATTCGACGTGGATCGGCAAGCGTGTCGACGTGGAGGTTCCCGCGGAATTCCTGGTCGCCGAGGAAGAAGGCGAAAAGGAGACTAACCCGCCGTCGCTGGGTCTCGTGCTGGCGATCATCGCCGTCCCGCTGGTGCTGATCCTCGCCGGGACGTTCGGCAGTATCTGGCTTCCCAAGGAATCCGCGCTCTCCGGTGTCGCCGCGTTCATCGGCACCCCGGCGGTGGCGCTGACGATCTCGGTGCTGCTGGCGTCGTGGCTGCTGGGCCTGCGCCGAGGCTTGACGGGCAAGGATCTGAGCGAGCTTTCGGCGAAGTCGCTGCGTCCCGTCGCGATGATCCTGCTCGTGGTCGGCGCGGGCGCGTTCTTCGGTGCCGTACTGGCCGCGACGGGCATCGGCAAGGCCGTCGCGGGTTCCCTCGACAACGCCGGGCTCCCGGTCATCCTGGCGGCGTACGTAATCAGTTGCGGTATGCGCATCGCGCAGGGTTCGGCGACGGTCGCGATCGTGACCACGAGCGGCATCGTCGCGCCGACGGTGGCGACGCTGGGCTATTCGCAGATGCAGCTCGCGCTGCTGGTCGTCGCGATTTCGGCGGGTTCGATCATCGCCTCGCACGTGAACGACGGCGGTTTCTGGATCATCTCGCGATACTTCAACATGACCGTGCCGCAGACCCTGAAAACCTGGACCGTCTTGGAAACCGTCCTTTCCGTTTCCGGTTTCGGCGTGGCAGCATTGCTCATGGCAGTGGTTTAAACCACCTGACGACTGGGAGAGATCACGATGACCGGACTGGATCGACGCACCTTCCTCGGCGCTGTCGGAGCGGCTGGGCTCACCACCGTTCTCGGTTCCCACCTCGCGAACGCCTCCGAACAGACCTGCGGACCGAAGGGAACCGGGGCCATTTACGTCAGCAGCTACACCAGTTCCGGGCACGGGCTCGATGTCGCCCACCGGGACGCGGCGACCAACGCGCTCGTCGTCGACCGGACGATCCCGGGAGTCAGCAACGCTTCCTGGTTCGACATCAGCGCCGACCGCAAGACGCTCTACGTGACCAATGAGGACGAGAACGGCCAGATCTCCTCGTTCAGCCTGGCCGATCCGGCGAAACCCAAGCTTCTCAACAAGAAGTCGGCGAGGGGCCAGCACCCGACCCATCTGAGCGTCCACTCGAGCCAGAAGTACGTGCTGGCCGCGAACTACAGCAGCGGCAGCGTCGTCGTCCTCCCGATCCTCGCGGGCGGGAAACTCGGCGACGTCGTCGATCTGGCCCAGCACAAGGGCGCCGAGCGGCAGGCGCACGCGCACCAGGTCGTCAACGACCCCACCGGCAAATGGGTGCTCGCCGTCGACCTCGGCGCGGATTCGGTCTACGTCTACAAACTCGACACCGCGACCGGGAAGCTCAAGCTGAACCAGCAGCTGAAGCTCCCGTCCGGCGCCGGTCCCCGGCATCTGGCGTTCCACCCGAACGGCAGGTACGCGTACATCCTCGGCGAGCTGCGTGCCGAGGTCACCGTCGCGACGTGGAATCCCGCCAACCGGGAAACTCACCGCCGGACAGGTCGTCCCGGCCGTTCCCGCGGGCACCCCCGGCGAGCAGTACCCGGGCGAGATCACCACGTCCAAAGACGGGAAGTTCGTCTACGCCTCCGTGCGCGGCTCCGACACGATCGCGTCGTTCGGCGTCAGCGAGGACGGGAAGTCCTTGAAGCTGCTGAACAACGCGCCCGTCGGCGGTGTCTATCCGCGTCACTTCACCCTCGACCCGACCGAACGCTGGTTCTACGTCTCGAGCGACAAGTCCGGCACGCTCAGCTGGCTGCCGCGCGATCCCGGTACCGGCCTTCCGGGGGCCGTCGCCGGAAAACTGGCGCTCCCCCAGGTCAATTCCGTCTTTTTCGCCTAAGGAGAAAACCCATGAGAACTCGCGTCCTCATCGCGGGCCTCGCGGCCGTCGGCCTCGTGGCAGGCTGCGCGCCGGCCCAGAACACCCCAGCCGCGAGCGGCGGTGACGAGAAGACCGGCACGATCCGGGTCTGGCTGTTCGACGAGGCCAACCGCGCGCCCAAGGAGGCGGCGGTCAAGGAGGCGATCACCGAGTTCAAGGCGGCGCATTCGGGCGTCGAGGTCGACGTCCAGTGGATTCCGGTGGAGGGCCGCGCGGACAAGTTCTCCGGCGCCTTCAACGATCCGGCGAGCGCGCCGGATGTCGCCGAGTTCGGCAACACCGACGTCTCCAGCTACGCCGCCACCGGCGCACTGGCCGACCTGACCGGCGATCTCTCGTCGTGGAAGGAAGGGGCCGACATCCTGCCCGCGGTACTGGAGACCGCGAAGTCCGGCGGCAAGACCTACGGGCTTCCGTGGTTCACCGGGATCCGCGCGTTGTACTACCGCACGGACCTCTTCGCCGAACTCGGCCTGAAGCCGCCGACGACGCTCGCGGAGCTGACCGAGACCGCGAAGACGATCCGTGCCAAGAAGCCGGAACTGTACGGCATCTCCGTCGGCGGCAAGTACACCTACGCGATGCTGCCGTTCCTGTGGGCGCACGGCGGTGAGATCGCCAAACAGGACGGCGGCAAGTGGAAGTCCACTGTGGACTCCGAGCAGGCCAAGGCCGGGGTCGCCGCGTACGCCAATCTGCTGAAGGCGGACATCTGCCCGCCCGAGCAGTGCGCCAATCTCACCGGTACGCAGAGCATCACTGCGTTCGCCGGCGGCAAGGCCGGGATGTCCATCGGCGGCGACTTCAACCGCAAGGCCGTCGAGGCGGGCCAGGTGAAGGGCAAGTACGCGATCATCCCGATCCCTGGCACCGAGGCGGGCAAGATCGCCCCGGCGTTCGCGGGCGGCAACCTGCTCGGCGTGTTCAACGCGACCAAGCGCAAGAGCCTCGCGGTCGAGTTCACCCAGCTCCTCGGTGGCGCGAAGTACCAGGAGAAGATGTACGTCGCCATGGGCAACCTGCCGACTCTCGGCAGCGTCCAGCAGAAGCTCGCCGCGAGCGACCCGTCGGTCAAACCGTTCGTCGACACGCTCACCGCTGGCACGAAGTTCGTCCCCGCCACCGCGGCGTGGTCGAAGATCGACGCGCAGAACGTCCTGCCCACCGCCATCCAGCAGATCGCGACCGGCGGCAAGGACCCCGCGGCCGCGCTGACCGCCGCGGCCGCCGAGATGAACAAGGCGTTCGGCTAAGTGGTCACGAAAGAAATCCCCCGCACCACGGCTCCGGCCGTCCCGGCACGACGGACACCCCGCCGTCGCCGGGACGGGCGGGCGGCCCTGCTCTACCTGGCGCCCGGTGGCATCCTGCTGCTGGCGATGCTGGTGTACCCGATCTACCAGCTCGTCCTGATCTCGTTCTACGACTACGGCCAGCCGCAGGCGGTCGGCAACGCCCCGCTGGTGTTCCTCGGCTTCGGCAACTACGTCGAACTGCTGGAGAACCTCCAGTTCTGGGAGGTGCTGGCCAAGACCCTCGGCTTCACCGCGGTCTGTGTCGTCGGCAGCCTGGCACTCGGGACCGGGCTCGCCGTGCTGGCGACCCGGGTCCGCGCGTGGGCGCGTGTCCCGCTGTTCCTGGCGGCGCTCGCCGCATGGGCGACGCCGGCGATGGCGGGCTCGTACGTCTGGCTGTTCCTGTTCGACGCGGACTTCGGCCTGGTGAACGAGGTGCTTTCGGGCATCGGGTTCACCGGGATGGCGAACCACTCCTGGACGTTCGACACCTACAGCACGTTCGGGCTGGTGGCGGCCGAGGTCATCTGGTGCTCGTTCCCGTTCGTCATGGTGACGATGTACGCGGGGCTCAAGGGGGTGCCGGAGGAGGTCGTCGAGGCCGCGTACCTCGACGGCGCGTCGACCTGGCGCACCACGTGGTCGATCACGCTGCCGATGGTGCGGCCACTGCTGACCATCGCCACCATCCAGTCGATCATCTGGGACTTCAAGATCTTCACGCAGATCTACGTGATGACCAACGGCGGCGGCGTGGCCGGGCGCAACCTCGTGCTCAACGTCTTCGCCTACCAACAGGCCTTCGCCGGACAGGAATACGGTCTCGGCGCGGCGCTCGGAGTCGTGATGACCTTGCTGCTGCTGTCCATCACCGGGCTGTACGTCCGGTCGCAACGCCGGAGCGCGGGATGGGTGTGACGACGGCGCCGAAGACCCGCCGGGTGAAACGCCCCGGCAGGCTGATCGCCGAGATCATCTGCGTGGTGATCGCCGGGATGGTCGCTTTCCCGGTTTACTGGATGGTGCTCTCGGCCTTCAAGCCCACCGGGCAGATCCAGGCGGAGAACCCGCGGCCTTGGACGCTCACGCCGACGCTCGAACACTTCGAACGGGTGCTGACCGGCGAAGGCTTCGCGATGTTCTTCCTGAACAGCGTGATCGTGGCCGTCGTGGTGGTGGCGTTGTCGCTGCTGCTCTCGTTCCTCTCGGCGGTCGCGCTGACGCGGTTCAACTTCAAGGGCAGGACCGTGCTGCTGGTGATGGTGCTCGTGGCGCAGATGGTGCCGGTCGAGGCGCTGACCATCCCGCTGTTCTTCCTGATGCGGTCGGTCGGCGACGTCGCGCCGGCGTTCGGCACCAACCACCTCGGCTCACTGATCCTGGTACACCTGGCGTTCAGCCTGCCGTTCGCGATCTGGATGCTGCGCGGCTTCGTCGCCGCGGTGCCGCAGGAGCTGGAAGAAGCGTCGAAGATCGACGGGGCGAGCCGGATGCGGTTCACCTGGCAGATCCTCTTCCCGCTGGTGGCGCCAGGGCTGGTGGCGATCAGCGTGCTGGCGTTCATCCACGCCTGGAACGACTTCCTGTTCGCGAAGACGTTCATCATCTCCAACACCGATAACCAGACGCTCCCGCTGGCGATCCTGGTGTTCTTCAAACCGGAGGACACCGACTGGGGCGCGGTGATGGCGGGTTCGACGTTGATGACCATCCCGGTGCTGGTGTTCTTCATTCTCGTGCAACGACGACTCGTGTCCGTCATGGGCGGCGCGGTGAAGGGCTGACATGCCTGGCTTCGAAAGCCTGCTCCCCCGTCCCGTCTCCGTGGAACCCTTGCCGGGACAGTGTCCCGTACCGTCCGAAGTGGACGTTCGCGGCGACGAGCTGTTACCCGCCGAGGGCTACCGGCTGGAGATCGATCCGTCCGGCGTGACACTGTACGCGGCCGACGCGGCAGGTGAGTTCTACGGCCGCCAGACGCTCCGGCAGCTGATCGGGCCGGACGCGTTCCGGGCCGCGTCGATCCACAGCGGACAGCAGACCATCCCGTGCGGCGTGGTCACCGACCACCCGCGGTTCGGCTGGCGAGGCTGCTTACTGGACGTGGCGAGGCACTTCCGGACCAAGGCCGAGGTGCTGCGGTTCATCGACCTGATCGCCGCGCACAAGCTCAACGTGCTCAACCTGCACCTGACCGACGACCAGGGCTGGCGGATCGAGATCCCCGAGTTCCCCAGGCTGACCGAGGTCGGCGGCTGGCGGAAGTCGTCCATGGTCGGACGGCACGACGGTCCGGAGCGGGACGGGCGGCCGCACGGCGGTTTCTACTCACGCGACGATCTCCGCGAAATCGTCGCGTACGCCGCCGCGCGTGCGGTGACGGTGGTCCCGGAGGTCGACATCCCCGGGCACGCTCGGGCCGCGATCGCCGCCTATCCCGAACTCGGCCCGGAGACCGCCGAACCGTGGGAGGTATGGACGAGCTGGGGTATCAGCACGTCGCTGCTGAACACCGAGAAGTCCACTGTGGACTTCTTCAAGCGCGTCTTCGACCAGGTGCTGGAGATCTTCCCGTCCGGGGTCATCGCGCTCGGCGGTGACGAGGTGCCCGGCGCGACCGAGGAGCACGGCCGGTTCGTCCGCGAGATCGCGCGGCATCTGGTCGAACGGGGCCGTCGTCCGCTCGGCTGGGACGAAGTGCTCGAAGCGGGCGACCTGCCGCCGATGGTCATCGGCTCGTGGCAGAGCGAAGCGGCCGGTGCGCGCGCGGCGGCCGCCGGGCACGACGTCGTCATGTGCCCCGAGGAGCACGTGTACCTGGACCACCGGCAGTCCGACCACCCCGACGAGCCGATTCCCGTCGGCTACCTGAGCACGCTGGAGAGCTTCTACGGCTACGAGCCGGTGCCCGCCGATTTCCCCGAGGGGAAGTCGATTCTCGGTGCGCAGGCGCAGGTGTGGTCGGAGCATCTCGACACCGCGCGGCGGGTGGACTACGTCACCTTCCCGCGCCTGTGCGCGTTCGCCGAGGTGGCGTGGAGCGATCCGGCCGGGCGGGACTACGCGGAGTTCCTGCCGCGGTTGCGGGAGCACCACCTGCCGCGGCTGGACGCGCTGGGCGTCGAGTACCGGCCGCTGGACGGGCCGCATCCCTGGCAGACACGGCCTGGGGTTCCGGGGCGGCCGCGGCAGCGGTAAGTGGTGCCCGCCTGAAGTACATGAAGGCCCCCTTCCTTGCGCCTGGCGCAGTGAAGGGGGCCTTCATGTACTCGGCCTTCACACGCGGCCGCCGTGCCTGCTGGTGCACGTGGGGCGAACGCGGTGATTATCGATTCCGTGAAGGCCTCCTTCAATACGCTCTTGGCCCCAACCCCGGATCGCCACTCATGGCCGCGGCATGCCGATCAGGACGGGCCGGTCCTCTCGGTGACTGTGTGGATTCCGGGACATCTGACGTCCTAAAATCCACACGGTCCGCGCACCCGAAGTGCATGAGGGCGGCCTGCCTTGCACCACGCGCAGGGAAGCGGGCCATCATGGGGTGATGAGTGATCAGTCCGCGCGGTGGGTCGACGCCTCCCAGCTTCCTGAAGAACTCGTAGCGCTCATCGGCACCCTTCGTCCCGGCGAGAACGTGCTAATCACCCGGAATGGCGAGACCATCGGGACGATTTCCGCCGCTGTCCACGAAGAACCGGTCCCTTCGCCGAATTCCGACGACATCACTGTCGTGGCCACCGCCACGAAGCTGTCGGCGACGGCCCGGGATGCGCTGTCCGAGCGGCTCGGCCCCGGCTACCTCGTGCTGGACCTGCGTTCGGCTCCCCCGACCGTCGACGTTCTGCTGGTCCCGCCGAGTAGCCCGCAATTGATCGGCAACTTCCGCGCGCTGTATCCGAAGGCCCGGATCGTGATCACGGAGATCGAGGACGCCGAGCTCGGCGTCAAGTACGAGGGCCCGGTGCGCCGCCTGCTCGACGCCGGCGCGGAGGCGTACCTGCCGTCGAGCACGATCCCGCGCCTGGCGGAGCAGCTGGACCGGACCATGAGCCGGCTGAACCAGCTCACCGGTGACACGTCGGTTCCCCTGACCATCGAAGCGCCGGGAGGCCGCACGCTCGAGTGATCAGCGAGAATCGAAATCGCCGATGTTCAACCAGCTCACGCGATCGTCCCAGCTGTCCCAGAAGACCCGCTTCCCGGCAGCCCGGTAGCGATGCCGGTATCCCATCAGCTCGCCGCAATCGACGCTCTCCTCGACGAGATCGGGCGTGCCGAACACTTCGAGGAACTCGTCACGGGAACGCAGGTACCCGAAATGGGCGAGAAGACCACGCTCGGCACCGTAGAAGGCGAACCCGGAGACCGTCCCGTCCACGATCCGGTAGCTGAATTTGCCGGAAAAGTGAACGACTCCCTCGGTTTCGACGGCGTTCTCGACCACCTTTTCCCGAGAGAGGGGCTCACCGTCCGCGCCGAAGTACTCCGTGTCCCGGTTGCTTCCGCCGATCGAGCGGTGGACGATCGGCGAGAGCGTGACCTCGACGACGCTGTCGCGAGCGACGGTGTCGGCGGCCTTCGCCCCATAGCGGACACCGGCGAGGCTCAGGCCGCGCGGATCGACATCCGGCCGGGTGAGGACATCGAGGTCGTCGAGTATCTCGATCACTCGATGAAGCGTAGTACCGGCGGCCAGGTGACCTCGACGAACCGCGGCCGGTAGATCCGCACGTCCTCGAAGTTGTCGCCGTGGTCGAGGCTGTTCACGTTGTACGACACCGTGAGCTTCCCGGGGCGGCTCAACTGCGGATGCGCCGTCGCGTCGTAGACGATGCGCCGGTCACCGGCTTCGGGTGCCCGGTGGAGAACGACGGGATCGCCGAACGGGCCGGTCGGCGAAGCGGCGGTGTAGGCGAGCATCACGGGGCTGAAGCCGGGACTGGTGTCCATGGTGATCAGCACGTATTCGCCGCCGACGCGGGTCACCGAGAACGCCGTCCCGATCCCGGACAGCGTCCGGACCGAGTCCTCCTCGTGGGACGACCAACCGGCGCCGGTCCAGAACTGCCAAGGTCCGCGAAGGCCCCCGACGGGCACCCTCGCGAGCCGGAGATGGCCTTGTTCGGAACCGTAGACGTAGGTGTACCCGCCGTCTTCGAGCAGCTCCGATCCCCACGCGACCTTCTCGCTCACCGGGATCACCTGCAGCTCGGACGGTGTCAGCGCGGGCAGCCGGAACGTGGCCAGCGACGTCCCGGTGCCCCGGAAATCGAGGCCGCCGGGTCCCGTCGTTTCGTACCGGTTGTAGAGCACCCGCAGGACGTCGCCCTCGACGACCCCGTCGCCGACCCAGTAGTGCTCACCCGAACCCGCGAGTCCGATCAGCGCCTCCGGCTCGTCCGCGGTTCCGCCGTGCAGCGTCTCCCCCAGTGTGCCGTCCGGACGCTGGACGACCAGGGTGTTGCGGGCGATCGGGCTGTCCCGGGGGCGGCTGTGGTCGGGATTCACCGTGCCGAGGAACGTGTCCGAGAACAGCCACGCGGTGCGGCCGTCGGGCAACGGGACCGACACCGTGCGATCCCCACCGGTCCAGTGTCCGCCCTGATCTCCGTATTCGTTCCAGAGCTCGTTCAGCCCGGCGACGGGAGCCACCGGCGGTGGCGGTGCGGACGCGATCCCGCTGCTCGCCACCACGGCGCTGAACAGCAACGCGGCCGGTACGTGAATCCTCGACGCCCGGCGCATCGGATCATGCTAAAGGCGCCGAGGATTTTGTACGACCCTTGCGCGCCGTCCGCGGGATGTCCTGGAAACTGCTTTCCGTGGCGGCGTCGCGAAAGCCACTTTCGGGACACCAGACGTCTCGAAAGATGCTCCTATTGATGTCAAGGGGTGTGGGTGAGGTTGGCGAGGTCTGCGATGAGGGTTTGGTGGATTTCGCGGGCTATGTAGCGTTTGA
>NZ_JBHVKW010000106.1:0-30119 GCF_042797905.1 Amycolatopsis sp. NPDC057786 | reverse complement strand
GCAGTCAGACGTTTGTGTGTGGGGTCCGGGTCGGTGGGTATGTGGTGATGGGCCCCTTTGAGACATTGAAGGTCTCAAAGGGGCCCTTCACGACATAAGAGCTCGACGCCGGACCGCCGGAAGCACTGAACGAGCCGCCCACTCACGAGGGACGGTGGGCCAGGACGTGCAGCCTGCTGGCGATGTCCCGCAGCGGCGGGACCGACGCCGCCGCCAGCTCGAACTCCGCCAGGTCCTCTTCCCGCACCCCACCGGGCACGAAGTCCGCCACGACGCCGTCGCCCTGCAGCGAGGTCACCTCGAGCCCCACCGCGACCAGCTGCGCGCGAAGGTCCTCCGCGTCGAAGCGCCGCAGCACGGTCTCGCGGCCGCCGCCGAGGACACCGCCGCCGGACGCGAGGAGTTCCCGTGCCTCACCGAGCCGTCCGGCCAGCGCGCGCTGCAGGATCGCCGCGTGCCGGTTCGCCACCAGCACCGAGACCGCCCCGCCGGGTTTGACCGCGGCGGCCAGCGCGGCGAGTACGAGCGCCGGGTCGTCGACGACCTCGAGCAGCCCGTGCGCGAGCACGAGGTCGGCAGAGCCCGCCGCGACGTGGGCGCCGAGCGCGTCGGAGTCGTCGGCGATCACCGTGATGCTGCCGGAGACGCCCTCTTCCTCGGCGCGGCGGCGCAGGGTCGCCAGCGCGTTCGGGTTCGGCTCGACCACGGTCACCAGGCAACCCGCCGAGGCCAGCGGCACCGCCCAGCCGCCGCTGCCGCCGCCGACGTCGACGACGTTCGGCTGTTGTGCGCCTCGCGCCCGTGCGGCCCGGAGTTCTGCTTCGAGAACCCGGCGAACCGCCCCCGATCCCCGCGTGGCCACGGTGTCCGTCTTCATAAACGCACAGGGTAATGCCCGCCTTCCGGGCGCCGCCGGGTGTAGTCCGATGCGGTGTTCGACACCTTGCCACGGAGCCACCCCGCCGACTGCCCGTAGGCTGTATCGAGTGCACACGGTCGCTGTTCTCAGCCTGAAGGGTGGCGTCGGTAAAACGACGGTCGCCCTCGGTGTCGCGTCCGCCGCGCTGCGTAGGGGTGCCCGGACTCTCGTGGCCGACCTCGACCCGCAAGGCAACGCCACCACCTCGCTGGACCCGCCCTTCACCGATCGCACGCTGGCCGACGTCCTGGAGACGCCGGTGCGCTCGGTGCTCGAACGCGCCATCGCGCCCAGCGTGTGGAGCGACCGGATCGACGTCCTCGTCGGCGCCGAAGAGCTGGAGATGCTCAACGAACCGGACGCCGACAGCCGCCGCTTGGAGAACCTCTCCCGTGCGCTCGACGAGCTGCACACGAATCCGCTGCGCGAGGAGCCCTACGAACTGGTGATCCTCGACTGTCCGCCATCGCTCGGCAGGCTGACCCGCTCCGCGCTGGTCGCCGCGGACAGCGCCCTGATCGTCACCGAGCCCACGATGTACGCCGTCTCCGGCGCGCGCCGCGCGCTCGACGCGATCGAGAAGATCCGCGAAGAGCAGAACCCGGGACTGCGGCCGATCGGCGTCGTGGTCAACAAGCTCCGCGTGCGCTCCTACGAGCACCAGTTCCGTGTGGCCGAGCTGCGGGAGAACTTCGGGCCGCTGGTGATGCCGACGGCCATCCCGGACCGGCTCGCGGTGCAGCAGGCCCAAGGCGCGTGCAGCCCGATCCACGAGTGGCACTCCCCCGGCGCGCAGGAAATCGCGCTCACCTTCAACATGGTGCTCGCGAAGGTCCTGCGCTCGAGCCGGGCCGGACGGCATCGGGTGCGCGGCGACGAAGAGCCCGAGACCACCGAAGCACCCGCCAAGCTGAGCGACACCGGCACGGGCTGACGTCCGATGCCCGAAGGCGACACCGTCTTCCTCGCCGGCAAGGTCCTCGACAAGGCATTGGCCGGGAAGACCCTGCTGCGAGGCGAGTTCCGGGTCCCCCAGCTGGCCACGACGGATCTCGCCGGACGTGACGTGCTGGGCGTCGGCACGGTCGGCAAACATCTGCTGACGCGGTTCTCCGGCGACCTCACCCTCCACAGCCATCTGCGCATGGATGGCAAGTGGGACGTCTACCGGGCGGGCGCGCGTTGGCGCAATCCGGCCCATCAGGCGCGGGTCATCCTCGCCACCGAGGATCTGCAGGCGATCGGTTTCCGCGTGCACGACCTCGAACTCGTGCCCACGGACGAAGAAGACCGACTTGTCGGGCACCTCGGGCCGGATCTGCTCGATCCACAGTGGACGGAAGAACTCGCGGAGCTGGCGGCGGCCGCGCTGGCCGCGGACCCGGCTCGCGAACTCGGCGACGCCCTGCTGGACCAGCGGATCATGGCGGGGATCGGCAACCTGTACAAGGTGGAGATCTGCTTCCTGCTCAAGGTCTCCCCGTGGACACCGGTGTCCGATGTGGACACCGCGAAGGCGGTCGCGCTCGGCCGGAAGCTGCTGGTGGCCAACGCCTGGCGCCACGAGCAGATCACCACCGGGGACCCGCGCCGAGGCAGGCGCCAGTGGGTCTACGAGCGGACGAGGCAGGGCTGCTTCCGCTGCGGCGGCAAGGTGGAGGTGCTCCAGCAGGGCACCGGACACCAGCAGCGCCCGACCTGGTTCTGCCCGAATTGCCAGCCCGGACCCCGCCCGGACCGGTAGGCTGGCCTCGTGACGCTGTTCAAGCTCCCGCTCTACGGGGCCGACACCGAACGCGGCGACCTCGCTCCCTGAGCCGTCCGCTCCCTCCGCACGTCACCTTCACTTCTTCATCCCAGGGAGCTTTGTCATGCCCGGAATCCTCACGGGCACGGCGCTGCGCGCGTTCGTGCACGCCCTGCCCAAGGTCGAACTCCACGTCCACCTCGTCGGTTCGGCGAGCCTGCCCACGGTGCTGGAACTGGCCCGCCGCCGCCCGTCCGCGGGGGTGCCGACGGAGCCGTCGGCGCTCGCCGAGTTCTTCACCTTCCGCGATTTCCCGCATTTCCTCCGCAACTACCTGGCGGTGACGTCGCTGGTACGCGACGCCCGCGACATCCACACCCTGGTCACCGGGCTGGCGGCGGATCTGGCGGCGCAGAACGCGCGCTACGCGGAAGTGACCGTGACGCCGTACAACCACGTCCTCGACGGGATGTCGGCGGACGACCTCCTCACCGGTCTCGCCACCGGGCGGGCGGCGGCGCGGGCGGACCACGGCGTGGAACTGGCGTGGTGCTTCGACATTCCCGGCGAGAAAGGGGTCGTCGCCGGCCGGGAGACGGTGGTGTTCGCGCTCCGCGAACGTCCCGAAGGCCTGGTCTCCTTCGGGCTCGGCGGCCCCGAGGTCGGCGTCGGCCGCGCGCAGTTCGCCCCCTTCTTCACCGCGGCCAGGGAGGCGGGGCTGCACAGCGTCCCGCACGCGGGCGAGACCACCGGGCCCGCCACCGTCTGGTCGGCGGTGCACGATCTCGGCGCCGAGCGGATCGGGCACGGCGTCGGCGCGCATACCGATCCGGCGTTACTGGAATACCTTGCCGTCCAACAGATCCCGTTGGAGGTCTGCCCCACGTCGAACGTGCGGACCGGGCAGTTCGCGTCGATCGCGGCGCATCCCGTGCGACGGCTGCTCGATCACGGCGTGCCGGTCACGCTCAACACCGACGACCCGCCGATGTTCGGCGCCACCCTCGACGGCGAGTACTTGGCGGTGGCCGAAACCCTGGGGCTGACGGCGACCGAAATCGCCCTGCTCGCGAAGAATGCCGTGGAAGCCGCTTTTCTGCCCTCGGCGGACAAGACGGCCCTGACCGCGGAGATCGAAGAAATCTTGTTGCAGGACCCCGAACTCCTCGCCTAGTTTGGCGGTACACGAGAGAGGAGGTGGTCCAAAGTTGTATTCCAACAGGACTCGTGAGGTGACTGTCCGCTAGCGGACCGCACGCGTAGGACTTTCAGCAGCGATACAACGCAAGTTGGAGCCACCTTCGGCTCGTCGTCTCTGCTTCGCGTGATGCCTGATAGCGAATACCAGGCAGTCACCGGGCCCCCGAGGTTCCCGAGCACCGGTCCGGCTCGGGCCCGGCCGCCGATTCCGGCGTCCGGGAGCCGCCTCGGGGGTACCCCTATTTCCGGGTGTGCCGCCCCGCTTCGAAGGACCGCCCGCCGCGCTTTCGCCCCCAGGAACCCCGCCGACTGGATAGCCTGTCGCCATGCTGAGGCCCGATTTCCCGATCATCACCCAGCGCCTGACCCTCCGCGCCTTCACTCCGGCGGATCTCGACGAACTCAACTCCTTCCAGTCCCGCGCCGACGTCGCCCGCTACCTCTACTGGGGCCCGCGGAGCCGGGCCGAATCCGCCGCCGCGCTCGCCAAACGCGTGCACAGCACCAGCCTGTCGAAGGAAGGCCAGTTCCTCGCGGTCGCCGCGGAACTGACCGAGACCGGGCAGCTGATCGGCGACCTGAACCTCGAATACCTCAGCAGTGAGCACCGCCAGGGCGAGATCGGCTTCGTCTTCCATCCCGATCACCACGGGAAGGGGCTCGCCGCGGAGGCCGCCGTCGAGGTGCTCCGGCTCGGGTTCGAGGATCTCGGCCTGCACCGGATCATCGGCCGCTGTGACGGCCGCAACACCTCGTCCGCCGCGCTCATGGAACGCCTCGGGATGAAGAAGGAAGCGCATCTGCGGCAGAACGAGATCGTGAAGGGCGAGTGGTGTGACGAACTCGTCTTCGCGATGCTCGAAGACGAGTGGAAGGCGAGCCGCACGTGATCGAAGCCGGATCACGCGGCCTCCGGCGTGTTCCGCCTCCAATCACGTGAGTTCCGCCTCCAAGCACGCGTGATCCGCCTTCAGGCACCGGCGGACGTCCGTCTCGGCACGGGAAGGCGTCGCCACTGACGTAAGGCGAGCGGGATCACGCGACACGTCGGCCACCAGGCATGATGGGGCCGTGCTCTTCGACAAGATCGTCCGTCCCGCCCTCTACCGGGTCTCCGGCAGTGACCCCGAAACCGTGCACGAACGCACCATCGGCACGCTCGCCAGGCTGAGCCGGGTCTCCCCCGCGCTCGCCGCGCTCGGCCGCGTCTACCGGACGGACGATCCGGTCACCTTCCTCGGGCTCCGCTTCCCGAACCGGGTCGGCCTCGCCGCCGGGATGGACAAGAACGGCCGCGCCCTGCACGCCTGGCCCGCGCTCGGCTTCGGGTTCGTCGAGGTCGGCACGGTCACCCGGCATCCGCAGCCGGGTAACGACAAACCGCGGCTGTTCACCCTCGCCGAGACCGACGCGGTGATCAACCGGATGGGTTTCAACAACGAAGGCGCGGAGGCGCTCGCAGCCCGCCTCGCCGCGACCGGGAAACCGCCCGTGCCGCTCGGAGTCAGCATCGGCAAGTCCAAGGTGACCCCGCTCGACGAGGCCGTCGAGGACTACCGGTTCTCGCTGCGGGCGCTGTACCCGTATGCCGACTACTTCGCGATCAACGTCAGCTCCCCGAACACGCCGGGCCTGCGGGCATTGCAGGACAAGTCCGCGCTGGCCGAGCTGCTCGCCGAGCTGCGGAAGACCTCGGCCGAACTCGCCGGCGACGCGAAGCCGACTCCCGTCCTGGTCAAGGTCGCTCCCGACCTCACCGACGAAGCGCTCGCGGAACTGCTGGAGGTCTGCCTCGAACACGGTGTCGCCGGGCTGATCGCGACCAACACGACGCTGTCACGCGAAGGGATCGCCCCGCCGGAGGCCGCCGTCGGCGAGCAGGCGGGCGGGTTGTCCGGCCGCCCGCTCACCGCGCGTTCGGTCGAGGTGGTGCGGTTCGTGCACGACGAGACCGGCGGCAAGCTGCCGATCATCGGCGTCGGCGGGATCTTCGACGCCGGCGCCGCCGCCCGGATGCTCGACGCCGGCGCCGGGCTGGTCCAGCTCTACACCGGTTTCGCCCTGCACGGCCCCGGTCTGGTCAAGCGGGTCGCCCGAGGTCTCGCGGCCCGGCCGTACTGACGAACCTCAGGTAGGCGCGCCAGCACTGGTACCTCGTCAGTTCCGTCGCCGTCGCCGCGGCGGCCTGGTCGCACAGGACCGCCAGCGGTGTTTCCCCGTTCTCCAACCGGATCCGGCCGAGGACGAACGGGACGGGCAGCGTGGCCGCGAAGGCACCGAGCGCGGCAGGCGAGAGCCTCCAGCGTTCACCCGAAAGCATCGTGTGCTCGCCTGTGGCCTTGACCGGCACCACCCCCGGCTGGGGCGGATCGGTGGGCAGCAACAGCATCCGGTAGCCCTCGCCGGTCTGGACCAGGCCGGTGAACCGGGCGCCCGCGGCGACCAGGCTTCCGTTCAACGGCTGCCCGCGCAGATGCGCGCCGAACACCACGAGATCCGCACCCGGTGCGGGATAAGGGAAGTCGGCCTGTTCGTCGGTGAGCACGGCGGCGAGGTCGATGGCGACCTGGTCGTCGAACGGCCGCACCACCACGGATACCCCGTACGGCCCCAGATCCGATGGCGACGACGGCACCGTGACCGCGGCGAGGTCGAGCAGGTTGACGAACGCCGTGAACCGCTCCAGGCGTTTCGCGACACCGTCCGGATCGGACAGTGCCTCGGCGACCGAGGGATGATCCGCGACCGTCGGGAGGACGAGGGCGTCGTACTCCGACAGCATCCGGAGCGCGAGCATCCCGGCCTCGGCGACACGCTGCCTGTCGGCGGTGAAGCCGTCGTCGTGGATCAACCCGCCCACCGTCAGCAGTGCCGAGACCTCCACCGTCTCCACCCGGGCGCCGGACGCCCGCAGCGCCGAAACCGCGCCGAGGAAGGCGGACCGGGATTGCAGCGAAAGGCCGGTGAGCGTGTCGGAACCCGGGATCGCCACCTTCGGCCGGTCACCCGCGGACAGCCGGACGTCCGGGGGCCAGTCGCGGGCGAGCGGATCGATCCCGTCGGGACCGGTCATCAGACCCAGTGCGCGCTGCCCCAAGGTGAGGCTGCGGGCGAACAGGGCGATCCCGCCGCACGGCGCGGCGCCGGTCTTCGGCACGAGGCCCAGCGTCGGCTTCAAGCCGACGATCCCGTTGAGGGAAGCGGGAACCCGGCCCGCCCCGGCCGTGTCCGTGCCGACCGCCAGGTCCACGAGGCCGAGGGCGACGGCGACGGCCGCGCCGCTGCTCGCGCTTCCGGAGACCCGCTCGGTGTTCAGCGCGGCGCTCACGGCGCCGTAGGGGCTGTGGGTGTGCTCGAGGTCGCTGCCGAACCGGTCGCAGTTGGTCTTGCCGATCACGACCGCCCCGGCCGCGGTCAGCCGGGACACGGAGGTGGCGCCGACACAGCAGACGTCCTCCCCCGCCGTGGGAAGGCCCGCGACGTCGATGACGTCGGCGACCGCCGCCAGCGTCCCCGCGAGCGGCAGCTCCGCGCCCGCGCGAAGCCGTTCGTCCACCGCCTTCGCGTCCACGAGGGCGTCTTCCACAGGACGCAGGGTGATCCAGATGTCGGGCCGGTCGACCTCGGCGATCCGGTCGTAGGCGGCTATGACGCGCTGATAGGAGCTGGGAAGAGGAGCGGGGGTCGGTTCTGGTGGTTCCGGGGGAAGCGTCGTCACTGGGCGTCCTTTCCTCGGTGGGGACGAGAAAGACCACTGCGCGAGATCCCACTGTGTCCGGTCCGCCACCCTGGAACGCCCGCTCACGCGGGCTGGGTTCAGGCCCGAGCTGGGAAGAGCACTGCGTGCATGTAAGAAACGTTAGGCAGCGCGAGGCGCCGTCACCAGCGGATTCGGGTTACGCGAGCGTTTCGGTACCACACAGTGAGCATGTCGTTACGCAATGGAGTATTAGCGACGACGAATGAGACGATGGTCCAGGAAAGCGCCTGCTCAGGCGCTACCCGATCGCGTAACTCGCGTGCTTAGAGGCGTAACTCGCGTGATTGAAGGCGTAACTCACGAGATCAGGAGAGTTCGCGCAGGGCCATCGCGAGGCCGGCGAGCTTGTCGGTCGCGTCGGACAGCTGTTCCTTGGACGACGTCATGCCGTCCGAGCTCGCGGCGACGGTGTGCCCGGCGGCCGCGACGAGACCGCCGTAGCCGTCGAGACCGTCGTCGAGCTGCTCGCGCAGTTGTTTGACGGCGGCGTCGAGGGCACCGCGTTCCCGCTCGGGCGCGGCGTCGCGTCCGCGTTCGATGGCCTGGATCCGGCCGGCCAGCCCGCGCAGCGCCTGCGCGGCCTCCGCGGCGGTGGTGCGAGCGTCCGCGACGGCGATCTCCGAGACCGGCATGGTGCCGAGCGACGTCGGCTGCGAAAGCTGGCGAAGGAGCTCCGCCAGCGAAGCCTCGCTTTCGGCGAGGCGCTCCATCGGCTCACGCGCGACGGACCGTGCCGGGGGCAGCGGCGGCGGGGCAGCGGGAGCGGCGGGCAGCACAGTGCGGTTCAGCGTGCGCAGCCGCAGCCCCGACTTGACCCCGAAGGTGCCGAAGATGACGGCGAACGCGCCGCCCGCGACGGCCTGGAGGATGTCGGCTTGGCCGTCCTTCAACAGGCCGGTGCCCGCGACGACGGCGAACAGTCCACAAAGGAAAGTGAGCAGGATCCAGAACGTCAGCGCCCGCGAAGTCCGGCGCTTGCGGCGCTCCAGTTTGGCGGCGGGTTCGTTCCAGCGGGCCCATTTGGCCTTCGCGTCGGCGACGACCGGGATCTGGCCCGCGGCCATCGACGTCAGCTGCTGCGAGATCTTCGGCATGGCGGGCATCGGCGGCATCTGCGGGCGCGGCTTGGGCGGCGCCGGCTGAGCGGGCCGCGAAGAACCCTGCTCGGAGGGCGGAATGTAGCGCTGCAGCTTCTCCTGCGCGCGCTGGGCGTAGTCGGGCAGCTTTTCGATGTGCTTCTCAAGCTTGGCGGTGAACTCCCCGAAGTCCTTGCGCCTGCCCTGGCCCATTGCCCTCTCCCCTGTCCTCAGGTGAGACCGGTCCCGCACCCGCGTGGGTGCGGGACCGGCTCTAGGTGGTGTGTCAGGCGGGGTTCTTGCCCTGTTCGGCCTGAACCCGTGCCTGGATCTCACGCTGGATGTCCGCGGAGCTCGCGGACTTCGGCGCCGCGGCGGCGGTCTTGCCGTCGGTCACCTGAGCGACGGAGTCGCCCTTCATGGACGCGCGGATCTGCTCCAGCCGCGAGTGCCCCGCGAGCTGCGTGGTGGAGGCCTGGACCTCCATCATGCGGCCCTGGACGGAGTTCTGTGCGAGTTCGGCCGAGCCCAGCGCGGTGGTGTAGCGCTTCTCGATCTTGTCGCGAACGTCTTCCAGCGACGGGGTGTTGCCCGGCGCGGCCAGCTGGCTCATCTGGTTCAGCGAAGCGGAGACCTGCTCCTGCATCTTCGCCTGCTCCAGCTGAGAGAGCAGCTTGGTGCGCTCGGCCAGCTTCTGCTGCAGCATGGTCGCGTTGCGCTCGACGGCCTTCTTCGCCTGCTCCGCAGCCTGAAGCGACTGGTCGTGCAGGGTCTTGAGGTCCTCGATGCTCTGCTCGGCGGTGACGAGCTGCGCGGCGAAGCTCTCCGCCGCGTTCTCGAACTCGGTCGCCTTCTGCTCGTCGCCCTTGGCACGCGCCTCGTCGGCGAGCACCAGCGCCTGGCGGGTCGAAGCCTGGAGCTTCTCCACGTCGCCCAGCTGGCGGTTCAGCTTCATCTCCAGCTGACGCTGGTTACCGATCACCGAGGCGGCCTGCTGGGTCAGCGCCTGGTGGTTGCGCTGCGCCTCCTCGATGGCCTGCTGGATCTGTACCTTCGGGTCGGCGTGCTCGTCGATCTTCGACGAGAACGCCGCCATCATGTACTTCCAGAACTTCACGAACGGGTTGGCCATCTCCTCCGCCTGCCTTCTCGCATCCCACGGGCTGTTACCTCGAGGTGGGGCGTCCCCTCTGTGATGTTGCAACGTCCCGACCCCGGCGTTGAGTTCCATCGTGTCAGGTCGGCGTCCCGCGTTCCAGGCGACCCCGACGGAATTCAGGGATACCCCTGACTGTGATGTCCGCGACCTTTCGGGTTCACCGTCCGGTGACGGTGGGTGAAAACGGCCCGCGTCAGCGGCGCAGCGCGGTCTCCTGGTCCATCCGTGACAACTTTTCGGGGTTCCGCACCGCGTAGAGACCGGTGATGAGGCCGTCCTCCACCCGCAGCGCGACGACGGTGTCGACCTCGTCACCGAGCCGGAGGATCAGCGCGGGATGCCCGTTGACCTGGGCCGTCCGCATCGTCGCCGCGTCGTCCCGCACCGGACGGCTCGCGGCCAGCAGCGGCGCGACCAGCGCGGCGCCGATCACGGGCTCCAGCAGGGCCTGCGCCACTCCGCCGCCGTCGCCGAGGAAGACGACGTCCGGCGACAGGACGTCCAGCAGTCCTTGCAGGTCACCGGTCCGGACCGCGCGGTGGAACGCGTCGAGCACGCCCTTGGTCTCGCCGGGCGACGCCACACCACGGGGCCTCCGCGCGGCGACGTGCGCCCGCGCCCGGTGGGCGATCTGGTGGACCGCGGCCGGGGTCTTGCCGACGGCTTCGGCGATCTCGGCGTAGGGCACGTCGAACACCTCGCGCAGCACGAACACCGCGCGTTCGGTCGGGGTGAGGGTCTCGAGCACCAGCAGCATGGCCATCGAGACGCTGTCGGCCAGTTCGACGTCGTCGGCCACGTCGGGGCTGGTCAGGAGGGGTTCGGGCAGCCAGGGACCGACATAGGACTCCTTGCGCCTGCCGAGCGTGCGGAGCCTGCCGAGCGCCTGCCGGGTGGTGATGCGGACCAGGTACGCCCGAGGGTTCTCCACGGTGCCGAGGTCGACCCCGGACCAGCGAAGCCACGTCTCCTGGAGGACGTCTTCGGCGTCGGCGGCCGAGCCGAGCATCTCGTAGGCGACGGTGAACAGCAGGTTCCGGTGGGCGACGAACGCCTCCGTGGCGGTGTCGGACATGGACGGCTCCTGTTCTCGGCGACGGGTGTCCCCACCAGACGCCGCGTCCTCCCGGTTTCTGACACGTCGACGCCGTGGCGCACGTCACGTTCCGGTGCTGTCAGCGGCGCCGGGCCGCCGGCATCTGGTGGTCGTCCGGTTCAGCAGACGACCACGAAAGAGGACGAGATCATGGATTCCCGTTTCGATCTGAACGGCAACGAGCTCGGCGCCAAGCTCGGCAAGCGCTTCGCCAACGTCAGTGTGGCCATCAAGGGGTCGACGCTGCCGAAGGTCACCCAGGAGCTGGTGTCGCTGCGGGCCAGCCAGCTCAACGGCTGCGGGTTCTGCGTCGACGCCCACGCCAAGGATCTGGCGGCCGCCGGCGAACCCGCGGTCCGCGTCAACCTGGTCGCCGCCTGGCGCGAGTCCACGGTGTTCACCGAGGCCGAGCAGGCCGCGCTGGCACTCGCCGAGGAAGGCAGCAGGCTCGCCGACGCGCACCAGGGTGTCTCCGACGAGACCTGGGCCAGGGTGCGGAAGCACTACGACGACGACCAGATCGCCGCGCTGGTCTACCTGGTCGCGATGATCAACGCCGCCAACCGGCTGCTCGTCATCACGCGTACCAAGGGCGGCTCCTACCGGCCGGGCACGTTCGACAACGCCGCGAGCTGACGGGAAAGGCCCCAGGCGGACTGCCTGGGGCCTCTTCCGTGCACGACCTTTGCTAGGCGGCGACCATCTTCGGTGCGGAGATCGTCGTCCGCAGTGCGGGACTCATCCGCGGCGGCGGCGAGATCCGCAGATCGGCCAGGTCGTTGCCGATCAGCTCGGAGACCAGACGGCCGCCTTCGAGGCCCGCTTCGGCGCCTTCCCGCTCCGAAGCGCGCCGCTTGCCCGCTTCGACCTTCTCGTCCACCGGGGCGACCTCGACGTTGTCCATCGCCGAGACGTCCGCCGCGACCTTGTGCAGGAGTTCGCCCAGCGGAAGGTCCAGGGCCTCGCAAATGGACGCCAGCAGTTCGCTGGACGCCTCCTTCTGCCCGCGCTCGACCTCGGACAGGTAACCGAGGCTCACCCTGGCGGCGCGGGAGATGTCCCGCAGCGTTCGACGCTGGTTCGTGCGGGCGTGTCGGAGCCGGTCGCCGATCGCCTCGCGCAACAGCACGGTCATCACGCGCCTCCCTTCCAGGACTGACTACCCCCTACGTTACCCAGAGCGGTGCCCTGGGCGCAGGTGTTGACACGGCAATACGCCAAGGGCGAACGCGGCGATCATGCGAGATGTTCCCCCAGCAGGGCGAACGCGCCCGAGACCGCGCCCGCCCTGACCGAGGCTCGATCACCGCTCAAGTCCAGTGTGCGGACGGTGAGCACCCCTGGGCCCGCGAGGCCGACGTGGACGGTGCCCGGCGCGACGCCGTCCTGCCCGTCCGGACCCGCGACGCCGGTCAGGCCGAGTCCCCAGGTGGCGCCGCATCGCTCCCGCGCGCCGGCGGCCAACTGCGCCGCGACCTCGGGATGCACGGCGCCGTGCGCGGCGAGGAGGTCTTCGTCGACCCCGGCCAGCTTCGCCTTGAGGTCGGTGGCGTAGACCACCAGTCCACCCCGGACGGCGGCACTCGAACCGGGGACCTCGGTCAGCGTCGCGCAAACGAGCCCGGCGGTCAGCGACTCGGCCGTCGCCACCGTCTCCCCGCGCTCGATCAGGTGAGTGATCAAGGTCTCAGACTTCATGCGCCCGCGGCACGCTTCCCGGTAGCGCGCAGCCGCACCGCTCGCACGACGTAGTCGAGCCCGGTCACGACCGTCAGCACGAGCGCCAGTCCCATCAGCACCCAGCGCACCGGCTCCGCGGCCTCGGGCAGGGGCAGCAGGTACGCGGTGATGGCCGCGATCTGGGCGAGCGTCTTGGCCTTGCCGCCCCGGCTGGCCGGGATGACGCCGTGCCGGATCACCCAGAACCGCAGCAGGGTCACGCCGATCTCGCGGACCGCGATGACGATGGTGACCCACCAGCCCAGTTCGCCGAGCACGCTCAGCCCGACCAGCGCGGCGCCGATCAGCGCCTTGTCCGCGATCGGGTCGGCGATCTTGCCGAAGTCGGTGATCAGCCCGTACTTGCGCGCGACCCAGCCGTCGACCTGGTCGGTGAAGGACGCGATCGCGAACAGCGCGGTGGCGATCGCGCGCCAGAAGGTGTCCGCCCCGTCGCCGGTGAACAGCGCCAGCACGAACAGCGGCACCAGCACCAGCCGCGACATCGTGAGCAGGTTCGCCAGGTTCAGCGTCGGGACAGGGGTGGCGTCGGGAACCCGGGCGTGCTCACCGCCCGCCCCCTCACCGGCCCCGGCGTCGCTGGGGGCGGCATTCACCGGTCGGCCTCGAGCGGTGCGGGCCGCACGATCAGGTCGACGCCCTCGGAGTCGACGACCTCGCAGCGCACGAAGTCGCCCACCGCCAGCGGAGGCAGGTCTTCGGTCTCGATCAGGACGCACTCGCCGTCGACCTCGGGGGCCTGGTGCGCGGCGCGGCCGATCGGGTCCTCGCCGTCCTCGGCCTGCTCGATCAGGACGTCGACGAAGTCGCCGATCCGGTCCTCGGCCCGCTGAGAGGTCAGCTCCTCGACCAGCGCGGAGATACGCGCGACCCGCTCGGCCACCACGGACTCGTCGAGTTTGCCGTCGAAGGTCTCGGCCTCGGTGCCGTCCTCGTCCGAGTACCCGAAGACACCCACCGCGTCCAGCCGCGCGCCGTTCAGGAAGCGCTCCAGCTCGGCGAGGTCCTCTTCGGTCTCGCCGGGGAAGCCGACGATGACGTTGGTGCGGATGCCGGCGTTGGGCGAGTGCTCCCGGATCTGGTCGCACAGCGCGAGGAAGGAGTCCGTGGAGCCGAAGCGGCGCATGCGGCGCAGCACGGTCTCGCTGGAGTGCTGGAAGGAGAGATCGAAGTAGTCGGCGACGCCCGGCGTGGTCGCGATGGCCTTGACCAGGCCGGGACGGGTCTCGGCGGGCTGCAGGTACGAGACGCGGACGCGCTCGATGCCGGGCACCGCGGCCAGGCGCGGGACCAGCAGCTCCAGCGCGCGGGCGCCGTCACGGCCGAAGTCCTTGCCGTAGGAGGTGGAGTTCTCCGAGACGAGGAAGACCTCCTTGACGCCGTTCTCCGCGAGCCACATCGCCTCGGCGACGATCTCGTCCGGCTGCCGCGACACGAAGGAACCGCGGAAGGACGGGATCGCGCAGAACGAGCAGCGACGGTCACAGCCGGACGCGATCTTCAGCGCGGCCACCGGGGAGGTGTCGAGCCTCGTCCGCAGCACGCGCGGGCCCCAGCCGTGCTGCGCGTGCCCCGGCACCTCGACCGACTCGGCGGCCGTCGGACGCTGGACCGGGCTGATCGGCAGCAGCTTGCGGCGGTCGGACGGGGTGTGGGACTCGACCTTGCGGCCCGCCACGACGTCGTCGAGCCGCTCCGCGAGGTCGGCGTAGTGGTCGAAACCGAGGACCGCGTCGGCCTCGGGCAGGCTCTCGGCCAGCTCGTTGCCGTAGCGCTCGGCCATGCAGCCGACGGCGACGACCTTCTTGCCGGTGTCGGACGCCGCGAGCAGCGTGTCGACGGAGTCCTTCTTGGCGGACTCGACGAAGCCGCAGGTGTTGACGACCACGACGTCGGAGTCCTCGGGCTCGGCGGCGAGCTCCCAGCCGCCCGCCGCCAGCCGTCCGGCGAGTTCCTCGGAATCGACCTCGTTGCGGGCGCAACCGAGGGTCAACAGGGAAACGCGACGGGTGGCGACAGGGTCAGTGGTGGGAGAAGGCACGTGCCTTAGGGTAGCTGGCCTGCTCGCGGGGTCGGCGATCGCTCGCTCGGGCGAGCCCTCGACCGGCCCGTGCGCCCGGGATGGCTTAATGGTGGACGTGCCCTCAGACCCCCTCCTTCACCGCCGCCCCACCGTCCGCCGGGCGCGGATCGCGGACGTCCGCAAGATCAAGGCGCTGGTCGATTCCGACGCCGGGACGGTGCTGCTGGAGAAGGAACTCGTCACCCTCTACGAGAGCGTCCAGGAGTTCTGGGTGGTCGAAGACGGTGACGACGTGCTCGGCTGCGGCGCGCTGCACGTGCTGTGGGAGGACATCGCCGAGCTGCGCACCATCGCCGTCGACAAGGCCTCCCGTGGTCGCGGCATCGGGCACGCGCTGGTGGCGCAGCTGATCGACTTCGCCCGCGAGATCGGGTTGAAGCGGCTGTTCGTGCTGACCTTCGAGACCCACTTCTTCGCCGGGCACGGGTTCGTGGAGATCGACGGCACCCCGGTGACCCAGGAGGTCTACGAGGAGATGCGGCGTTCGGCCGACCCGGGTGTCGCGGAGTTCCTGGACCTGCCGTACGTGAAGCCGAATACCTTGGGCAACAGCCGGATGCTGCTGGAGCTTTAGCTGAAGGACGCTTTCCCCGCATCGCACCCGCTGAAGGACGCTTTCCCCACATCGCACACGCTGAAGGACGCTTTCACCACATCGCACACGCTGAAGGACGCTTTCACCACTCAACTGTCCCCGAGGGCCCCACGCCCAGAGTCCCCAATGCGAAATTGGGGACACCAGACCAGCGGGCACCCACATGGGAACCTGACGAAGGGGCCCTTTCAGCCCTTCTTCGCGTGGCGCGCGACTCGCACCCGGTTGCCGCACAGCGACGGCGTGCACCACACCCGCCTGCTGTTGGCCGCCACGAACAGCATCGAACAGTCGTGTGCGCCGCATAGCCGCAGTTGAGCGGCACGCGGCCCGGAAACGAGATCGATCGCCGCGACCGCCACGGCGGCCAACGCGATCTCGCCGCCGTCCTCGCCATGCCAGGACGTCTTCGCTCCCTCGGCGGTCAGCCGCGGGCTGGTCGGAACGGCGGCCGCGGCCGCGTTGACCCACTCGACCGCCCACGCCTCGGGCTCCCGCGCGGCCACGACCGCCTCGAATACCTCACGCACCGCTGAACGCAGCCGCTTCGTCTGCTCGACGGACGGCGGCCGGGCGCCTTCGGGCAAAGCTTGGGTCGCCCAGAACTTCGCGTGACCGTCGTCGAGCAGGTCGATCGGCGGGGAGACGGCCAGCATCACGGTGTCGGCGAGGTTCACCGCGAGATCGTCACCGGGAAGCGAGTCGAGATCGAGCATGCCTTGACACTATCAGGTACTAATGGTTCGAGACAGTTTTACCCATTAGGGAGTATCCATGGCCGCCATCCGGCACCGATCGGTCAAACTCGGCGACGTCGAGGTCTTCTATCGCGAAGCAGGCGACCCCGAAGCACCCGTGCTGCTCCTGCTGCACGGCTTCCCGACGTCTTCACACCAGTTCGCGCGGCTGATGCGCCGTCTCGGCGGCCGGTGGCGGCTCATCGCGCCGGACCTGCCCGGATTCGGGCAGACGGTCACGCCCGAGGGCTTCACGTTCACCTTCGACCGGCTCGCGGAAGTGGTCGGTGACTTCGTGGACGCGCTGGAACTGCGCCGCTACGCGCTCTACGTCTTCGATTTCGGCGCCCCGACCGGCCTGCGGCTGGCCGTCTCGCGCCCGTCGCAGATCACGGCGCTGATCACGCAGAACGGCAACGCCTACGTCGAAGGGCTCGGCCCGGCTATGCCGGACTTCGCTTCCCTGACGGACGAAACCGCGGCGCGGCGCGCGTTCGAGGAGATCCTCGAACCGGAGCAGATCCGGTTCCAGTACAGCGGCGCCCGCGATCCGGAGACCATCGATCCCGCGAACCACCTGCTGGACCAGTACTTCCTCGGCCTGCCCGGCCGGGCGGAGGCGATGCTGGACCTGTTGTGGGACTACCGGAACAACCCGCCCGCGTACCCGCGATTCCAGGCCTGGCTGCGCGAAGCCCAGCCGCCCGTACTCGCCGTGTGGGGACGCAACGACCCGTTCTTCGTCCCTGCGGGCGCCGAAGCGTTCCGGAATGATGTTCCCTCGGCGGAGGTTCACCTCTTCGACACCGGGCATTTCGCACTGGAAGAGGACCTGGAACCGATCAGCGAACTGATCGACCGCTTCCTCGCTGAACATCTCTGAAAGGCGGCTCATGGACACCTCGGTCACCGACCACCTGCTCAGCACGACGCGCGCGGTGCGCCGCAAGCTCGACCTGGACCGGCCGGTGGAACCCGAGGTGCTCGAAGAGTGCCTGCGGCTCGCGTTGCAGGCGCCCACGCCGGGCAACCAGCAGGCGTGGCGATGGATCGTGGTGCGGGATCAGGGCGTGAAGGACGGGCTGTCCGAGCTGTTCCGGCGGGTCGGGAAGGCATATCTGGAGACGAACGCGGCGGCGCTGGGCGAAGCGATCACCGAGCCTTCGGTGGCGCGGGCGTTCGCGTCGGGGCAGCACCTGATCGACGTGATCGACCGAGTGCCCGTGTTCGTCATCCCGTGCCTGACCGGCAGGCCCAGCGGTGACAACGCCGCCGACGCCGCGTTCTACGGCGGGATCTTCCCGGCGGTGTGGAACTTCCAGCTGGCGCTGCGGTCGCGCGGCCTCGGCTCGACGCTCACGACGTACCACCTGACCCACGAGGCGGAGGCGGCCGAAATCCTCGGCATCCCCGCCGATGTCACGCAGGTCGGGCTGTTGCCGGTCGCCTACACGACGGTGCCGGACTTCAAACCCGCGGCGCGGGTGCCGGTGTCGGAAGTCGCGTATCTCGACGGCTGGGGCAACGCGCTTTAAGCCTTGGACACCCGCAGGGTGACCTGGTCGCCCCCCGAACTCACGGCGACCAGGTCCACCCGGCAGGCGGCGAACTCGACGGACTGCCTGCCACCACGTCCGGTGGAGGCGACCTCCGCCGTCGTCCGCTCTCCACGTCCCGGTTCGGCCAGGGTCAGTTCGATCACGGCCTCCCCTTCCCAGACGCAGACCATTCCCTCGGGGCAGCGGGAATCGGACACCAGGCGAGCGAAGCGGATGCTGACGTCCTTCGACGCGACCTCGGCCGTTTCACCTGCCTTGAGATCGACGGTCTCCCCCAGCTCGACGGCCCCTTGAACAGGCCGCTGTACCGGCGCGGGCTGGACCACCGCGGGCCGGCTCACGGCGGGTTCTTCGCGCGCGGCGGAGCTACCGGCTCCGCACGCGAGGCCGATCAGGGCGCAGAGGACGACGAGCAGCTTCTTGGGGTCCACGTGTTCTGGACGTAGCGGAGGCTCCGGTCCGTTGCACCAGTCCTCGAAAAGCGTCGTGAGACCAGAGTTCTTGCCCGCACGAAGTACATGAAGGCCCCCTTCCTTGCGTCTAGCGCACTGAAGGGGGCCTTCATGTACTTCGGGGAGGGGCCTTCACGCGCGACCGCTGCGACTGCTGATACCTGTGGGGCGAACGTGGCGATTGCCGAGTCCGTGCCTGAGAACCGACCACGAGGGGTTCGGTTCAGTCGTCGGAGACGTCGCCGCCGTTCGCGTCCCCGCCGCCGCGGATCATGAACAGCACCGACTCCAGCTCCTCCGGCTTGATCAGCACGTCCCGCGCCTTCGAGCCCTCCGAAGGCCCGACGACGCCGCGGCTTTCCAGCAGGTCCATCAGGCGTCCGGCCTTGGCGAAGCCGACCCGCAGCTTCCGCTGCAGCATCGACGTCGAGCCGAACTGCGAGGTGACGATCAGCTCGGCGGCCTGCAGCAGGACGTCGAGGTCGTCGCCGATGTCGGAGTCGATTTCCTTCTTCTCGCCTGCCTTCGCGGCCGTGACGCCGTCCTGGTAGTCCGGCTGCGCCTGCTCCTTGGCGAAGTTCACCACCGCGGAGATCTCTTCGTCGCCGACGAAGGCGCCCTGGATGCGGACCGGTTTCCCGGCCCCCATCGGCAGGTACAGCGCGTCACCCATACCGATGAGCTTCTCCGCGCCCGGCTGGTCGAGGATGACCCGCGAGTCGGTGAGCGACGAGGTCGCGAACGCCAGCCGCGACGGCACGTTGGTCTTGATCAGGCCGGTCACGACGTCGACAGACGGGCGCTGGGTCGCCAGCACCAGGTGGATACCGGCGGCACGCGCCTTCTGGGTGATCCGGACGATCGCGTCCTCGACGTCGCGCGGGGCGGTCATCATCAGGTCGGCGAGCTCGTCGACGATCGCCATGATGTACGGGTACGGCTGGTAGACGCGCTCGCTGCCGGGCGGCGCGGTGATCTCGCCCGAGCGCACCTTCTTGTTGTAGTCGTCGATATGCCGGACCTTGTTGACCTGCATGTCCTGATAGCGCTGCTCCATCTCCTCCACCAGCCAGGCCAGCGCCGCGGCGGCCTTCTTCGGCTGGGTGATGATGGGCGTGATCAGGTGCGGGATGCCCTCGTACGGGGTCAGCTCGACCATCTTCGGGTCGATCAGGATCATCCGGCACTCATCCGGCGTCGACCGCGCGAGCAGCGACACCAGCATCGAGTTCACGAAGCTCGACTTACCGGAACCGGTGGACCCCGCCACCAGCAGGTGCGGCATCTTCGTCAGGTTCGCGGTGACGAAGTGGCCCTCGATGTCCTTGCCGAGCCCGATGACCATCGGATGGTTGTCCTTGACCGTCGACGGCGCGCGCAGCACGTCGCCGAGGCGCACCATCTCGCGGTCGGAGTTCGGCACCTCGATCCCGACCGCGGACTTGCCGGGGATCGGCGCCAGCAGCCGGACGTTGTCGGTCGCCACCGCGTAGGCGATGTTCTTGGTCAGCGCGGTGATCTTCTCGACCTTCACACCGGGACCGAGTTCGACCTCGTACCGGGTGACCGTCGGACCCCGCGTGAAGCCGGTGACCTGCGCGTCGACGTTGAACTGCTCCAGCACGCCGGTGATCGCCTCGATCATGGCGTCGTTGGCCTTGCTGCGGGACTTCGGCGCGTCGCCGAGCTTCAGCAGGTCCGGCGGCGGGAGCTTGTAGTCGCCCTCGACGGTCCTCGTGACCGCCAGCGGAGCCTCGGCCTTCTTCGGCTTCTTCTCTTCGACGACGGGCTTGGGCGCGGGCTTCGGCGGCCGCAGCGGCGTCGGCGTTTCGGCCAGCGCGGCCTCGATGTCGAGCTGCTCGCCCTCGTGGTCGGCCGAAGCCTGGCGGCGTCGCGACGGCTTCCGCAGGCGGACCGACTTCGGGTCGGCTTCGGTGACGGCGTCGCGTTCCTCGTGGATGGCCTTGCGCTCGGCCTCGGCCTCTTCGATCTCTTCGGGGTCGAGACCCCAGTTCCGCAGGCGGTGCGGGATCTCCCGGACCGGGGTCCCGGTGAACACGAGCGTGCCGAACAGCAGCGCCAGCACCAGCAGCGGTACCGCGACCCACGTGGTGACGCCCATCGTCAGCAGGCCGCCGGAGAACGCGCCGATCACCCCGCCGGCGTACATCCGGCCGTCGTTGGTCTCGGGCAGCGCGGTGAAGATGTGCAGCAGGCCGAGCACGGACAGGATCACCAGCAGGGTGCCGATGACCATCCGCGGCCGGGCCTCCGGCATCGGTTCCGAGCGCATCAGCGCGACGGCGACCACGGTCAGCACCAGCGGGAGCGTCACGGCTCCGGCGCCGAGCAGCGAGCGCGTGCCGACCTCCACCCAGCCGCCGATCGGGCCCGCGGCCCGCCACCAGACGCCGAACGCGATCACCAGCGCCAGCGCGATGAGACCGAGCG
This sequence comes from Amycolatopsis sp. NPDC057786, assembly GCF_042797905.1. Taxonomy (NCBI): domain Bacteria; kingdom Bacillati; phylum Actinomycetota; class Actinomycetes; order Pseudonocardiales; family Pseudonocardiaceae; genus Amycolatopsis; species Amycolatopsis sp. NPDC057786. The sequence goes on along the minus strand of NZ_JBHVKW010000106.1, from coordinate 9,545 downwards.
CGAGACCGTCACGACGGTGCTCGGGTTCGAGTTCGCGGCCGCGGCCGACCGTCCGCGCCAGGGTGCCGAGGCCCTTCGCGAGCAGGTTCCAGGTGCCGCGCACGCCCTTCGCGAACGTGCCGGACGACTTCTTCCGCGGCGCCGGACGCCGTGGAGCGGGCTTCCTCGCAGCCGTTGACCTGGGCTTCGCCGGGGTACGCGGCTTTCGCGCCGGCCCCTTGCTGCCGCCGCTTCGCGCCGTACTCCGTTTCCTGGTCGTCGACCCGCTAGCCATGTCTCCACGGTAACCGCCTCGACCCTCCAGCCCCGGCTGCCACTCGGAGCACATCCGGAACATTCGTCTCAGGTCACAGCTTGAGCGGCCATCCGGGTGAAAACCGGGCCATGACATGCTCTGCCCCATGTTCGCGCTGCATCAGGATGAGAATTCGGCTCGCCGCGCCCCGGCAATCTGGCGCACGATGCTGAACATCGACCGGGGGCTGGTCAACTTCGTCGGCAAACTCACCGTGACCGGCGGTGTCCCGGCCGAACTGCGCCGCAAACCCTTGCTCATGACGGCCAACCACATCGGCGTCTTCGACGCGTTCGTGCTGATGGCCGCCTGCAAGCGGATCGGCATCAACCCGCGGTTCATGCTGGCGGGCGGCATCCTCGACGCGCCGGTCATCGGCCCGGCGCTGCGGGCCAGCGGCCACCTGCGGGTCGACCGCAAACAGGCGTCGACCGCCGTCGGCCAGTTCGCCGAAGCCACCGAAGCCCTGCGGACCACCCGAGACCCGCTGATCGTCTATCCCGAGGGCCGGATCAGCCACGACCCCGGCCTGTGGCCGGAGCGGGGCAAGACCGGCGCGGCGCGGCTCGCGCTGGCCGCCGGGGTGCCGGTGATCCCGATCAGCCAGTGGGGCGCGCACGAGGCCGTCTATTGGGGGACGGAGACCGTCAATGGCCCCGCCGACCTGGTGCCGCTCGCGAAGTCCGGGCTGAGCGCGCCCATGCGGCGCCCGCGGTTCAAGGTGCACTTCGGCGATCCGGTGGATCTCTCGGAGGTCGAGCCGGAGCGGCCGGGCGCCGGGGTCCGCGCGCACGCCAAGATCATGCAGGCGATCACCGACGGCCTGGTCCCGCTGCGCCGCGACGAACTGGACAAGCCGCGCTTCCACGACCCGACGCGGCCGACGGACACCGTCAGCCCCTGGAAGAAGTACTGAGTCCGGATCCTGAGACGGGTGTTCTCGCTCGCCTAAGGTCGGCGGACGTGAGCACCCGCATCCTCGTCGTCTACTACAGCGCGACCGGAAACACCGCGAAACTGGCGTCGGCGCTGGCCGACGGTGCCCGCGAGGCCGAAGCCGAAGTCCGCGTCCGCACGGTTCCCGAAACCGCTCCGCCCGCCGCGGTGGCGAGCAATCCGCGCTGGCAGGCGTGGGTGGACGCGGGGCCGCACCACGAGACGGCGACGCTGGGAGACCTGGAGTGGGCCGACGGGTTCGCGGCGGGGAGCCCGACCAGGTTCGGCGGCCCAGCCGCCCAGCTGAAGTCCTTTTTGGACAGTACCGGTGGCCTGTGGGCCAAGGGAAAGCTGGCGAACAAGGTCGCGACGTCGTTCACCACCGCCTCCACCGCGCACGGCGGGCTCGAAGCGACCGTGCTGGCGACGAACAACGTCTTCTACCACTGGGGCGCCATCGTCCTGCCGCTCGGCTACACCGATCCGCGGCTGCTCGAATCGGGCAATCCGTACGGCGGCTCGTTCGTCTCACGCAAGTCCGCCGAACCCGACGATCTCGCCCTGGACGCCCTCCGTCTCCAGGGGCGGCGCCTCGCCACCGTTTCGCGCTACATCGCCGACGGACTTTTCAAGGACGGGTGAAGGGAACCGCGCGTCCGTCTCCCGCGTCGTAGTGTGGTCACACAGCGTCACGCTACGGGGAGGAAGCGGGATGACCGGCGGGTACGAGGTGGCCTTGGCGGCGATCGGCGCGGCGTCGAGCGCGGCGAAACGGGCTTCGGAAGACGTCGGGAAGGTGAACCTCGCGGCCACGCTCACCGATGTCGCGCCGGGGTTGCCGGGTGGCGTATCCGGTGAAGCGGCCCGTCTCCTCGCGGACGCCTGGGGCCGCGCGGTGCCCGGCTGGGCCGAGAACACCGCGGACTACTCCGCACGGCTCGACGCGGCGGCCGCCCGCTACCGCTCGAACGAGCTGGCGGCCTCACGGGAACTCCCCGTCTGATGCTCACCTGGGGAGACGTGCGCCGGTGGGATCCCGCCGCGATCGGCCGGGTCGCCGACGCGCTCAACGACGGCTGCACGAAGATCATCGCCGCGAACGACGACGTCGAGGCCATGGCCCGCTTCACGGGTTGGACCGGCGACGCGGCCACCGCCGCCGCGACGCGGGGTGCGTCGCTGACCTCCACCCTGGAGCGGCTCGTCGCCGAGGCGTCCGCGGTCCGGCGAGGCGCTCATGAAGTGCAGATCGCGCTGGACCGGATCGTCGCGTTCGTGCGGGAGACCGACGAACTGGCCCACCGGAACGGTTTGACCATCGGCGCCGGTGGCGAGATTTCCGTCGGCGTTCCGCAGCCTGACCAGGCTCGCGTGAAGGCGGAACTGGCCGACAGGGTCGAACAGGGCCTGCGCCGCGCGGCCGACGTCGACGCCGATTTCGCCGAGATCCTGCGGCGGGCCCTTCGCGGCGAGATCACCGAACAGGGTGGCGGCACGCTCGCCCAGGCTGCGGACGCCGGAGCCGCGCAGAGCGGCCTGTCGATCATCGGCCCACCGGAGAACGGCACCCCCGGCGAAAACAAGGCTTGGTGGGCGAGCCTGTCGGATACAGCGAAAGTCGCTCTGCTGCAAGGTAACCCGGGGCTCGTCGGCAATCTCGACGGTATCCCGGCGGCCGACCGCGACGCCGCCAACCGCGCCGTCCTCGCCAGTGAGATCGCGCGCCTTCAAGGCGATCCCAAACTCAAGGGTCTGGAGGCCATCCAACAGCGGCTGGACCGGTCGGATCCGCAAGCGTTCCTGCTGGGACTGGACACCAGCGGCGACGGGAAGGCGATCGTTTCCGCGGGGAACCCCGACACCGCGGCGAACGTGGCGACCTACGTGCCAGGGACGGGATCGGAGTTGTCGAAAATCGGCGGCGATCTCAACCGGTCCGACAAGATGTGGGCCGCGGCGACCACGTCGGGCTCGCCCTCGACGGCCGTGATCACCTGGCTCGGCTACGACGCGCCGAACGAGCTCACCGACGCCGCGAGCGACAAGTACGCCGACGGCGGCAAGGCGGCCCTCGCGCAGTTCCAAGACGGGCTGCGGGAAACCCACCAGGGACCGGCCTCGCACAACACGGTGCTGGGGCACAGCTACGGCACCACAGTCGTCGGGCACGCGGCCGGTGACGGCGGCCTCGCCGCGGACGAACTCGTCTTCGTGGCGAGCCCCGGCGTCGGCGCGCACGACGTGAGCGAACTGCATCTCGACGGGGTGAATCAGGACGAGATCGGCAAGCACGTGCACGCGACGGTGGCCGAACACGACATGATCAACCTGGCGAACGTCGAGATCGCCGGCTACGACCCGATCCTCGGCCAGGACCCGACCGACGCGGACTTCGGCGGGCAGGTGTTCACCTCCGCGCCGGGCACGGACGGGTGGGGCGGGTACAGCACGGAGGCACACAGCGAATACTGGGAAGACAACAACCCGTCGTTGAACAATCTCGGCCAGATCATCGCCGGGAAGCCGACGACGTGAACCGGGCCCTCACAATCATCCTCGCCTCGCTGATGTTCTCGGCGGCCTGTTCCCCTGGAGGTGGGGACGAAATGGAATCGACGATCACCGAACAGCAGGCTCGTGACAAGGTCGAGCAGTACATCCAAGGTGCGCTGTCGGCGTTGCCCGCCGACGCCGAATTGAAGCCGTTCACGCGGAATCGTTCGGAATGCACGGACCCGACCGACAAAGGACCTCTGGGGCGCTTCGAGATCTCCGCGACCTACGAGGTAGTCGGCCTGGATGCCGCGCGGTTCGCCGAACATTTCACCGCGATCACTCAATGGTGGGAATCGCACGCCTTCAAGATCCTGACCGATGCCCGGCCGACGGATCAGTATGTCTTCGCACGCAACACCGTCGATGCGTTCGACATGTCGATCAAGGCGAACGACCTCGGCAAGTTCTACGTCGGGGCGACCTCACCCTGCGTCTGGCCGAACGGCACGCCCGAACCCCAGGCCCTCGAAGCCATCGAACCCGAACAGCCGGTCGCCGCTCCACCGGCACCGGAACCGGTCCGCAAACCGCGTCGCGCTCCCGTCGACGACGAGGATTTCGCCCAGACCGACTGGACGGACGGCGGCACCTCCTTCTGAGCTCAGCCCGATCGTCGAGTCCCGTCCCGAGCCCAGCCGCTGGGAAAACGGGTCGACCCGCGGTGACCCGGCCTCTACCCTCCGGCCGTGACCGCCGAACTCGCCGCCGCCCCCGCCCCGCACGTCGCGCGTCGCGGCCGGGGCATCACGCTGATCCTGCTCGCCGCGCTCTTCTTCGGAACCTCGGGGGTGCTGGGCAAACCGGCGATGCAGGCCGGGTTGTCCCCGGAGCAGGTCGCGGCGATCCGCATCGGGCTGTCGGCGATCGTGCTGCTCGCGCTGGTCGCCGTCTTCCGGCCGAGGCTCCTCAAAGTCACGAAGAACGAGTGGCCGCTGCTGCTCGCGTACGGCTCGCTCGGTGTCGCGGGCGTCCAGCTCATGTACTTCCTGGCGGCGGGCCGGATCCCCGTCGGGATCGCGATCCTGCTCGAGTTCACCTCTCCGGTGCTGATCGCGCTGTGGGTGCGCTTCGTGCGCCGGGTGCGGCTGCCGAGGGTGATGTGGGCGGGAATCGCGCTGGCGATGACGGGGCTCATGCTGGTCGCGCAGGTCTGGGAAGGGCTCAGCCTGGACGTCCTCGGGTTGCTCGCCGGCCTGGGCGCGGCCGTCTGTTCGGCGGGCTACTTCCTCCTCGGCGAACGAGGCGTCGCGGACCGCGATCCGCTCGGGATGGTCACCTGGGGAATGACGATCGGCGCCGTGCTCGTATGCGCGGTCGCCCCGCCGTGGACGATTCCGTGGGGCGTCCTAGACACCCCGGCGTCGTTCGGGCCGTGGGAGCCGCCGGTGTGGTCGTTGCTGATCGCGCTGGTGCTGATCGCGACCGTCCTCGCCTACGCGACGGGTATGGCGGCGCTGCGCCATCTTCCGGCGTCGGTGGCGAGCGTCGTCGGGCTGGTGGAGCCGTTGATCGCCGCCACCGCGGCCTGGCTGCTGCTGGGCGAGGCCCTCAGCTGGATCCAAGCCGCCGGCGCGGTGGTGCTGCTCACCGGCGCGTACATCGTCCAGCTGAACTCGAACGTGGTCCAGACGGACTCAACCCTGCTGGAAGCCCCGTAGGTCGCTGATCTCCTGCTGCTGCGAACGCGAGGTCGTCGCGGCGAGATCGCGGGCGTCGGGGTTGCGGCCGTGCTGGGTTTCGGCGTCGGCGATGCGGACGCCCGCTTCGCGCTGGCGCAGCAACCGCGCGGCGAACTGGCGATCGAAGTCCTTTCCGGACAGTCCGGCCAGTGCCGCCATGTCACCGGGGCTGATGTACCCGTCGCGCTGGACGTGTTCGAGGTTCGGGTCGTCCGGCGCGGGCTGGCCCCACGCCTCGATGAGCCCGGACAGCCGCGCGATCTCCGGTTCGTGCGTGTCGATGATCCGCTTCGCCAGCGCCTTCAGCTGCTCGTTCGCCGCGCGGGTTTCCGCCAGGGAAGCCAGATCCACGCCCTGCTGGTGGTGCGCGAGGGCTTGCCGCGCGAACGCGACGTCGGCGTCGTTGAACGGAACGGCGGCCTGCTGCGCCACCGGTGAAGACCCGGGAGGCGCCGTCTGCGACTGGGGCGCCTCGTCCGAGCAGCCCGCGAGCGCGGCGGCCAGGGCGACGGCGGGCAGGAACCGGAGGACGGCGTGCGGCATCGAAGAGCTCCTCGGAACGCGCGGTGGAGGTGCCTAGGTTGGCAGAGTCCACATCGGCCTGTTCACCTGGGGTTGCGCAAACACTTTTCCTCGCGGTCCCGCGGTGCGACAATCCCGCGATCCACCGCCGCTCCGACAGGAGGTCACCGCGAATGGGTGCGGAAACCACGACCGGACGGGCGGGTCTGCGCCCGGATCTGCGGCAGCGCCACGTCCGGATGATCGCGCTCGGCGGCATCATCGGCGCGAGCCTGTTCATCGGCAGCGGCGCGGTGATCCACACCGTCGGCCCGGCCGCCGTCCTGTCCTACGCCGTCGGCGGCCTGATCGTCGTGCTGGTGATGCGAATGCTGGGCGAGATGGCGACGGCCGCGCCGTCGCAGGGTTCCTTCATGGAATACGCGCGGACGTCGCTCGGCGGCTGGGCGGGTTTCACCGTCGGCTGGCTGTACTTGGTACTTCTGGGTCGGCGTGGTCGCGTTCGAGGCCGTCGCCGGGGCGAAGATCCTGCAGATGTGGATTCCCGTTGTGCCGCAATGGATCTTCTCGCTCGTGCTGATGTTGCTGCTGACCGCGACCAACCTCGCGTCGGCCCGTTCGTTCGGGGAGACGGAGTTCTGGCTCGCGTCGGTCAAGATCGCCACGATCGTGGTGTTCCTCGTGGTGGGCGTCCTGTTCGTGCTCGGGGCCTGGCCCGGCGGTTCGTTCTCGGTCGGCAACATCGCGCAGGACGGTTTCCTGGCGAACGGCCCGTTCTCGGTGGTGCACGGGGTGGTGATCGTGATCTTCTCCTACTTCGGCGCGGAGATCGTCACCATCGCCGCCGCCGAATCGCGGGAGCCCGAAACGGCCGTGCGCAAGGCGACCTCGTCGATCGTCTGGCGGGTCATCGTGTTCTACGTCGGCTCCGTGACGTTGCTGGTGATGATCACCGGCTGGCGCGACATCCCGACCACGACGAGCCCGTTCGCCGCAGCGTTCGGCCGGTTCGGCATCCCCGCCGCCGAGACGGTGGTCAGCGCGGTGGTGCTGACGGCCGTGCTGTCGGTGCTGAATTCGGGGCTGTACACCGCTTCCCGCATGCTGTTCGCGTTGCGCGGCAACGGCTGGGCGCCGAAATGGATCGCCGACACGAATCGGCGCGGCGTGCCGTGGAAGGCGATCCTGGTGTCCACTTCGGTCGGTTACGTGGCCGTGGTGATGAACTTCGTGTCCCCGGACAAGATCTTCTACTTCATCATCAACTCCGCCGGCGCGGTCGCGTTGTTCGTCTACGCGATCATCGCCGGCTCACAGCTCCGGATGCGGCGGCGTCTGGAGGCCGAAGCGCCGGAACGGTTGAAACTGCGCATGTGGGGCTACCCCTGGCTGAGCTGGTCGACGCTCGGCGGGACGCTGGCCGTGGTCGCGTCGATGCTGTTCGTGGACGCGGATACGCGGGCCCAGCTGTACCTGAGCCTGATCAGCCTGGCGGTGATCCTCTGCGTCTACTTCATCCAGCGCCGGCGATCCGGCCCAGAGCACCGTAAAACACCTCTCCGATCTTCGCGGGATCACGGCTGAGGAAGGCCTGGCCACCGGCGGGCGCGACGAGCTGGCGGAGTTCGGTCTCGTCGGCCTCCGGCCCGATCCCGATGGCGACCAACGGCACCGGGCGGTCCCGGTCGCTCAGCTTTCCCAGCTCCGCCACCAGGTTCTCGCGGCTGATGCCGCCGGGATCGGTGTTGCGGCCGTCGGTCATCACGATGACGAGGTTCAGCTTCCCTCGCTCCCATTCCTCGTGCGCGAGCCGGTAGATGTCGAGGACGCTGTCGTAGAGCCCGGTCTGCCCGTCCGGCACGGCGTGGACGGCGCGCAACCGGTCGACGGCGGCCAGCTGCCGGGCGACCGGTGCCATCGGCAGGATCTCCCGGTAGTCCCGCTCACCGTCCACTTTGGTCGCGAAGGCCAGGAAACGGACCTGTGACGTCGCTTTGAACAGATGCAAAGCGTTCTCCGCGGCCTCCAGCGTGATCCGCAGCCGGGACTTGCCCGTTCCCGTGACCGGCGCGCTCATCGAACCGGACACGTCGATCAGCACCTGGACCCGGGCGCTCGCGTTCACCCCGGCCCACTGGCTGAGCGCCTTGGTGACCTCCGCGGCGTCCGGGATTTCGGCGCTGCGCTGTCCCTGCGCCTCGACGCGTTGATCGGTTTCCGTGAGCCGCAACGCTTGCCCGCCGGGGGCACGCAATTCGGACCGCGGGCCCGTCGCGGCTCCGTACAGCAGGGTGCGTTTCAGCTCCGCGACGGCCTTGCCCTGCTGCGCGGTCGCCCCCGTGACCTCGACGAACGGGTAGTCGAGTGCGGGGGCGTCCGGTGAGTACACGGCCACCAGCGCGGTCTCGCCTTCGAGAAGACCGGAGTTGTGCCGCAGCACCGCGTTCTCCGCCGTGGGGAACACCGTCGCGCCGGATGTGGTGGCGGAGAACTTCCGGAGCAAGGCCACGTACGCGGCGGCAGGATCCGAAGCGCCCTTCGTGACTTCGCGCAGTGCCAGCAGTGCGGAAACCCCGGCGGGATCGCGTCCCGGATCCGGCATTCCCGCGACGACACCGGCGCCGTCGAGTACCTCCGGCCAGGTCAGCGACTTGCGCGGCCAGCCGAGCGCCCGCGCGGCCGGCTCCGCGACCGCGAGCACCACCGGCGAACTGGCGATCGACGGACCTGACGCAGGAACACCGTCGGCTCGCCCGAGGAACAGTGTCGAGGACGGGATCCAGGCTTGGGGCTTGGGCGCGGTTCCCGACAGCTCCGCCGCCACCTGGTCAGATTCCCTGGCCTGCACGTCGATGGCGACGCAGGCGAGATCGAGGGCCTGGGCGGCCTCGGTGACCGCGGGAGAGATGTCGGGCGACGCGGCGACGACCACGCGCACGGGCTCGCAGGCGGGTTCGGACCTCGCCATCGCCACGGCGACCCAGGTGGCCGCGCCGAGCACGGCCGCCAGCAGCGGGAGCAGTATCCGTCGTCGGGTCCGGGCGGTGGCGTGGCGTCCCATCGACTCTCCCGGCATGGGGCTCGAGGAGCGTCCGAGGGTACGCCGCGAGTACCCCTAGGGGAAGGCTGCGACTTTCGGCGGAGAAAAACCCCACCGAGGCGGGAGGTGCCCCGCCTCGGGCCGCGGAACACTTGCCCGGTAAGGAAAGCACTCGAAATCGGGGGAATTCGTGATGAACCGGCCCACTCGTGCGGAACAGCGCAAAGCCCGCAACGCCCTGTTCGGTCAGGCGATCACTGTCGCCTTCGCCCTGCTGCTGGCCGCCGCCTCTCGCGCGTGAAGCCAAGGATGTCTCAGGCACCTACGTGGATCCTGACTGCGGGGTTGATGCCGGGCCCGAGTCCGTGAAGGGTCGCTGTCGTGGGGATGTCGACCGCTGCCTCTCGTGAGTGGTAAGGACGGCTTGGGTTCTAGTGGTCGTCGCAGCATCTGATGTGGAGGTGTTGTGGTGGCTGGGATACGTCGTCGTTGGTTGCCGCGGGATGTTCGGGTGGCG
>NZ_JBHVKW010000105.1:0-30683 GCF_042797905.1 Amycolatopsis sp. NPDC057786 | reverse complement strand
GTACATGAAGGCCCCCTTCCTTGCGCCTGACGCAAGGAAGGGGGCCTTCATGTACTTCGGTGGTCAAAGCCTCACTGCACCAGGCGCGACAGCACCGGCGCCAGGTCGCCCCGCTCCCCCACCACGACCCCGTCCAGCCCCTGCCAGTCCGCCATCAGCCGCAACTCGCCCGCCAGCTCACTCGCGACCCGCGCGACATCCGCTCCGGGCTCGGCGAAGGCTCCCTGAACGCGAAGCACACCGGCGGCCCGATCGCATTTGAGGTCCACTCGGCCGACGAGTTCGCCGTCGAGCAGGAACGGGAACACGTAGTACCCGTAGATCCGCTTCGGCTCGGGCACGTAGATCTCGATGCGGTAGAAGAAGTCGAAGATGCGCTCGGTGCGGGCGCGTTCCCAGATCAGCGGGTCGAACGGCGACAGCAGGGCCCGGCCGGTGACGCGGCGAGGCGCCTTCGCCGCGACGTGCCGGTACGCCGGGGCGGGCCAGCCGTCCACGGTCACCGGTTCGAGCACCCCTTCCTCGACCAGTTCGGCCACCGCCCGCTTGCTGACGTCGGGGCCGAGCCGGTAGTAGTCCCGCAGATCCGGTTCGGTGCCGATGCCCAGCGCGACGGCCGCGCGCGTGATCAGCTCGCGGGCGCCTTCCTCCGGGCTCACGGTCCGCGACAGGATCTCCGGCGGGACGACGCGTTCGGTCAAGTCGTACAGCCGCTCGAACGACCGGCGCGTGCCGGTGGTCAGCTGCCCCATCCCGAAGAGCCACTCGCAGGCCTTCTTGACCTCGGACCGCTCCCACCACGAGCCGGGTTTGCCACGACCCGAGTCGCTCTCCAGCGCGCGCTCGATACCGCCCGCGCCGATCGGTCCGTGTTCCTTCACGACGGTGAGGATGTCGTCCACCAGTTGCGGCGTCTGCTCCAGCACCCGGGAGTAGTTCGTCCACCAGCCCATGCGTTTCGCCCCGGACCGCAGAAGCGGCCAGTCCGCGATCGGCAGCAGGCTCGCCTCGTGCGCCCAGGTTTCGACCAGCATCCGGGGTTTGCGCGCGGAATGGGACCAGGCCGCGTCGTCCACCAGCGCGGGGTCGTACGCGCCGAGCCGGGAGAACAGCGGCATGTAGTGCGCGCGGACCGCGACGTTCACCGAATCCAGTTGCAGCAATTGGACTCGCGACAGCACGCGCTGCAAATGCCGCCGTGTCACCGCCCCGCCCGGACGTGCTTCGGCGAACCCCTGTGCGGCCAGCGCGATCCGGCGCGCGACCGGCCCGCTGATGGTCGTAGTGCTCATCGTCCGCATGCTGCCATCCACCACCGACAGTTTTCCGTGACACCGCTAATCTGCGCAGCATGGCCGCCGCCGAAGTCCGCCCCGCAGTCGTGTCCGACGCCCCCGAAATCGCCCGAATCCAACGCGACACCTGGCGAAGCGCCTACACGGAGTTGCTCGGCGAAGCGGCTGTCGCCGGGCTCGACATCGAGGAACTCGAAAAGACCTGGGCCGAAACGATCGAGTTCCCGGGCACGCGCGTCTTCCTCGCCACCGAAGGCGAGTTCACCGTCGGTTTCTGTGTCGCCGGCCGCGCTCCGGAGAGCGAGGTGGCCACCGCCGACGGTTCGCTGCCCGACGACGCTTCGACGACGGCGCTCATCGCCTCGCTGCTGGTCGAGCCGCGCTGGGGACGGCGCGGGCACGCGGGACGGCTGTTGGCGAACGCGTCCGCCTGGCTGCGCGAGGACGGTGCCACGCGCGGGATCAGCTGGGTCGCCCAGACCGATCACGCGTCACTGGGCTTCTTCCGCCGCGCGGGCTGGTCGCCCGACGGGACCGTCCGCATCCTCGACACCGGAAGCACGAACGTGCGCGAAGTCCGGCTCACCGGCGGTCTCGACCTCGAGCTCGCTCCCTGACTTCGCGAACACGACCCAGCGCATCACCGAGTACATGAAGACGCCTTCGCACGCCCCGGCGATGAGCCGGGAGAGGCGGTAGTCGACGCCCAGCGCGGCCAGCCCGGCGCCGACGCCGAGCAGGAACGCCACGTAGTTGATGACGATCGCGATGACGTACAGCACCGCCTGTTTTCCGACGGGCGCGTGCGAGCGGAAGTTCATGCTGCGGTTCAGCACGAAGCTCAACCCGAACGCCGTCGCGTACGCGAGCGTGATCGCCAGCCACACCGGAAGGCCGAGCCAGCTCCGGAGCAGGGTCAGCAGGATCAGGTCGACCGCGAAGGTGAACCCGTTGATGAGCGCGAAACCGAGGAAACTCGGCGCCACCAGCCGGGAAAGCCCGAAGGGGAGGCGCCGCACCACGGCCGCGCAGAAGTCGGCGAAGCGATCCGCGAAACCCTGGCCGCGGACCGCGTCGTGCACGTCGGCCACGGCTCCAGCATGGCAGCGGCAGGTGGCCGCGAGCCGACGAACAGGTGATCTTCTGGTGCGGCCCCGAAGCCGGGAACGGGGGCTGGCCCCAGTGCGTCCTGGTTTTCAGCTGATAGCTTGGAGAGAACGAAGATAACGGGGAGGCAACGATGGTGGGCTGGTTGCTCCTGTCGTTCGGCGTCGCCTTCGGCTCCGCGATCCTCCCCGTCGTCAGCATCGAGATGTTCCTCATCGGCCTGTGCGCGAGCCAGCCGACGATGCCGTGGCTGCTGCTCGGCGCCATCGTCGCGGCCGGTCAGGTGGGCGGGAAGACGCTCTACTACCTCGCCGCGAAGGGCACGATCAAACTTCCGAAACCGCTGCACGACCGCCTGCACCGGGAGCGGCCGCCCACCCCGCGCCGGGACAGATGGCGGGCGCGCACCAAGAAGATGCGCGCCCGGCTCGACGCACTGCGCGAACGGTGCCATCGGCATCCGCATTGGATGGCGGGCACGTACGGGGTGAGCTCGGTCGTCGGCCTGCCGCCGTACATGGCCACGAGCGTTCTCGCGGGGCTGGTGCGGATGCCGCTGGCGACGTTCCTGGCCACCGGCTTCCTGGGCCGCTGGCTGCGGTTCAGCCTGCTGGCCGCCTCCCCCGCCCTGTTCGCGGGCTGGTTCCACTACTGAGCGCCGATATTGTGATGCGCGCCATGGCGGCCGCCCCCTAGGGTTTCCGCCCATGCCGACTTCGTCCGCGTATCCACCGTTGAACGTGCAGGTGCACACACCCCGGTTGTCCTTGCTGGGGGCGACGGATGAGCTCCTGGAGCGGTTGGTCCCGACGGTCCGCAAGGGCGTGGTCACCGAACCCCCGTGGCCCTTCGACGATCCGGCCTCGCTCTACGAAGACGGTCCGGAGCGCGAATGGCGCTGGCTGCGCGGGATCTGGCTGGGCCGGGGCCGGGTGAACGAGAGCCAGTGGCGGCTGTACTTCGTCGTGGTCGTCGATGGCGAGCCGGTGGGCATGCAGGATCTGATCGGCATCGACTTCGCCACTTTCGGCACGGTCACCACGTTCTCCTGGCTCGACCCGGACCTGCGTGGCCGTGGCCTTGGCAAGGAGATGCGGCAGGCCGTGCTGCACCTGGCCTTCGAGGGAATCGGAGCCCGCGAGTCGTCCAGCGACGCCTTCGTCGACAACCACGCCTCGAACCGCGTCTCTCAGGCCCTGGGGTATGTGCCGAACGGCGTCACCTGGGACACGCGGCGCGGCGAGCCCGCGCGGATCAAGCAATGGTTGCTCACCCGCGAACAGTGGGCCGAGCGGCGACGGGACGACATCGAACTGGTCGCCGTCCGCGAATGCCTGCCCGTCCTCGGGATCGAGCCCACGCGTTCAGAGGACTAAGTGCGGGAAGCGGCTTCGAGTTCGACGGCGCGCCGCATCGTGGCGCGGGCGCGTTTCCGGTCGCCGGCGATCTCGTACGCGTACGCCAGCCGGTACCAGACGCGCCAGTTCTCCTGGTCCGCCTCGACCTCGGCGCGGCGTTCGTCGAACCACGCGTCGGCCGCGTCGCGATCCACCCGGCCCGAGGGCCGACGGGGCAGATCGGAGACGTCGGGCAAGCCGCCTTCCTCGTCCAGCCGCCGCGAAAGCCGCTGGATCTGGACGCCGGAACGCCAGGTGGTCACGATGATCCAGATCCCGAGCAGCGGCAGCAGCAGGACTCCGACGCCGAAGAGCACCGGCACGGTCTCACCGGTGCGCACCAGCGCGATACCCCGGCCCGCCAGCAGGACGACGTACACGGCCAGCGCCGCCGTCATCACCAGCGCGAAGTTGCGGGCCCTCACAGGTCGAGGATGTTCTCGAGACCGACCGTGAGGCCGGGCCGCGTGAGCACCGAACGCACGCCGAGCAGCACCCCCGGCATGAACGACGTGCGGTGCAGGGAATCGTGCCGGATGGTCAGGGTCTCCCCCTCGCCGCCGAACAGGATCTCCTCGTGCGCCACCAGTCCGGGCAGCCGGACCGAGTGCACGCGGACGTCGTCGACGAGCGCGCCGCGGGCACCGTCCACTTCGGACGTCGTCGCGTCTTCGCCCGGCGCGAGACCGGCTTCCGCGCGGGCTTCGCCGATCAGGCGCGCGGTGTGCGCGGCCGTCCCGGACGGCGCGTCGGCCTTGCGGTTGTGGTGCAGCTCGATGACCTCGGCCGAGTTGTAGAACCGCGCCGCCTGCTGGGCGAACCGCATCGCCAGTACCGCGCCGAGCGCGAAGTTCGGCGCGATCAGCACGCCGAGCGACGGGTCGGCCGCGAGCCACGAGCGCAGCTTCTCCAGCCGCTCCTCGCTGAACCCGGTGGTGCCGACCACGGCGTGGATCCCGTTGCCGGTCAGGAACTCCAGGTTGTCCATCACCGCGTCGGGATGGGTGAAGTCGACGACGACCTGAGCCTGCTTGAGCGCCGCGAAGTCGTCACCGGCGTCGAGCGCGGCGACGAGCTCCATGTCGTCGGCGCCGTTGACGGCGTTCACCACTTCCTGGCCCATCCGGCCGCGTGCGCCCAGCACGCCGACGCGAATTCCAGCGGTCATGATGCGATCACCTCGTGCAGATCGTCCGGAAGGTCGTCGGCGTGAGCGTACGGCCCGACCACCGCCGCCGCCGAGACGCCACCAGGGCGGGCGAGCAGAGTGCGAGCGAGCGCACAGACCTCTTCGGTGGTGACGGCGTCGATCCGCGCCACCGTGTCGTCGACGCCGAGATAGCGTCCGTAGTTCAGTTCGTTCTTGCCGATCCGCGACATCCGCGACGAGGTGTCTTCGAGGCCGAGCACGAGCCCGCCCCGCAACTGCCCCTTCGCCCGCGCGACCTCGGCTTCGCTCAGCCCGTCCTTGCCGACGAGTTCGAGCACCTCGCGGATCACTCCGGCGACCTCGCCGAGCTTTTCCGGCTGGCAGCCCGCGTACACGGCCATGTGCCCGGTGTCGGCGTAGCTCGCGACGGACGAGTACACCTGATACGCCAGGCCGCGCTTCTCCCTGACCTCCTGGAACAGGCGCGAGCTCATCCCGCCGCCGAGCGCGGCGTTGAGCACCGACTGCGCGAACCGGCGGTCGTCGTGCCGCGACAGCGAACGCAGGCCGAGCATCACATGCGCCTGCTCGGTGTCATCGGTGTGCAGCGCGAGCTTCGGCGCCATCGCGATCCGCGCCCGCCCGCCGCGCGGCGGCATCGGCGTCGCCGCGCCGGTCAGCCTGGTCCGCAAAGCCTTGCGCACCAAGCGAAGCACCTGGGTGTGCTCGACGTTCCCGGCGACCGCGAGCACCATCCGCGGCAGGGTGTAGCGGCGCCGGTAGAACCCGCGCAACGCCGAAGCGGACATCTCGACGATGGACTTCTCGCTGCCCAGCACCGGACGGCCCAGCGCGTGGCTGCCCAGGATCGCGCCGACGAACGTCTCATGCAGCAGGTCTTCGGGGTCGTCGTCGCGCATCGAGATCTCTTCGAGCACGACACTGCGCTCGGTCTCGACGTCCTTGTCCGTGCACAGCGCCTCGAACACGACGTCGGTGACGAGATCCATCGCGAGCGGCAGATCCTCGTCGAGCACCTGCGCGTAGTAGCAGGTGTGCTCCTTCGCGGTGAACGCGTTGAACTCCCCGCCGACCGCGTCGATCTCCTCGGCGATCTGGGTGGCGTCCCGGTTCGTGGTGCCCTTGAACAGCAGGTGTTCGAGGTAGTGCGCCGCGCCCTCGACCGACGACGGCTCGTCCCGCGATCCGACCCCGACCCACAGCCCGACCGTCGCCGACCGGGAGGCGGGAACGTGCTCGGTGATGACCCGGAGGCCACCGGCCAGCACACTGCGCTTGACCACCGCACCGTCCGAAGTGGACTCCAGCGTGCGGGTGCTGCCGACGGGCTGTTCGTGCCCGGGAACCTGACGAGCCAACGGATTCCTTACT
Organism: Amycolatopsis sp. NPDC057786; assembly: GCF_042797905.1. Classification (NCBI taxonomy): domain Bacteria; kingdom Bacillati; phylum Actinomycetota; class Actinomycetes; order Pseudonocardiales; family Pseudonocardiaceae; genus Amycolatopsis; species Amycolatopsis sp. NPDC057786. The sequence goes on along the minus strand of NZ_JBHVKW010000105.1, from coordinate 24,342 downwards.
CACATGTCAGGAAAGGGTCGTTCAGGACGAAAAATGTCCTGAACGACCCTTTCCTGACGTTTCACATCGGTCCAGCAGGATTACTGGGCGTCGGCCTTCGGAGCCTCGGCCTTGTCGCCTTCGGCGGCCTTGGCGTCCGCCGTGTCCTCTTCCTGGACCACGATCAGGCTGATCTTGCCGCGGTTGTCGATGTCGGCGATCTCGACGCGGAGCTTGTCGCCCACGTTGACCACGTCCTCGACCTTGGCGATCCGCTTGCCGTTGCCCAGCTTCGAGATGTGCACCAGGCCGTCCTTGCCCGGCAGCAGCGAGACGAACGCGCCGAACGCGGCCGTCTTCACCACGGTGCCGAGGAAGCGCTCGCCGACCTTGGGCAGCTGCGGGTTGGCGATGGCGTTGATCTTGTCGATCGCCGCCTCCGCCGACGGGCCGTCGGCCGCGCCCACGTAGATCGTGCCGTCGTCCTCGATGGAGATGTCGGCGCCGGTCTCCTCGGTGATCGAGTTGATCATCTTGCCCTTCGGGCCGATGACCTCGCCGATCTTGTCCACCGGGATCTTCACGCTGGTGACGCGCGGGGCGAACGGGCTCATCTCGTCCGGGCCGTCGATCGCCTCGGCGATGACCTCCAGGATGGTGAGGCGAGCGTCCTTCGCCTGCTTCAGCGCGGCCGCGAGGACCTCCGACGGGATGCCGTCGAGCTTCGTGTCCAGCTGCAGCGCGGTGATGATGTCCTTGGTGCCGGCGACCTTGAAGTCCATGTCGCCCATGGCGTCCTCGGCACCGAGGATGTCGGTCAGCGCGACGTAGCGGGTCTCGCCGTCGACCTCGTCGGAGATGAGGCCCATGGCGATGCCGGCGACCGGCGCCTTCAGCGGGACACCCGCGTTCAGCAGACCCATGGTCGAGGCGCAGACCGAGCCCATCGAGGTGGAGCCGTTGGAGCCCAGCGCCTCGGAGACCTGGCGGATCGCGTACGGGAACTCGTCCCGCTTCGGCAGCACCGGCACGAGGGCGCGCTCGGCGAGCATGCCGTGGCCGATCTCACGCCGCTTCGGCGAACCGACGCGGCCGGTCTCGCCGGTGGAGAACGGCGGGAAGTTGTAGTGGTGCAGGTACCGCTTCGTGGTCTCCGGGGAGAGCGAGTCGATCTGCTGCTCCATGCGGAGCATGTTCAGCGTGGTGACGCCCAGGATCTGGGTCTCACCGCGCTCGAACAGCGCGGAACCGTGCGCCCGCGGGATCACGGCGACCTCGGCGGCCAGCGAGCGGATGTCGGTCAGGCCGCGGCCGTCCATGCGGATCTTGTCCGTGAGGACGCGCTTGCGCATGATCTTCTTCGACAGGGCCTTGAACGCCGCGCCGATCTCCTTCTCACGGCCCTGGAAGGCTTCGCCCTCGCCGAGGCCGACCTTCTCCAGCACCGCGGCCTTGACCTGGTCGGTCGCGTTGTCGCGGTCCTGCTTGCCGGCGATGGTCAGGGCGTTCGCGAGGTCGTCGGTCGCGATGGCGGCGACGGCGTCGAACGCGTCCTGCTCGTAGGCCAGGTAGACCGGGAACTCGCCGGTCGGCTTCGCCGAGACCTCGGCGAGCTGCTGCTGCGCCTCGCACAGCACCTTGATGAACGGCTTCGAGGCTTCGAGGCCCTCGGCGACCGAGACCTCGTCCGGCGCCTTGCCGCCGGCGGCGATCAGGTCAAGGGTCTGCTCGGTGCCCTCGGCCTCGACCATCATGATGGCGACGTCGTCACCGACGATGCGGCCGGCGACCACCATGTTGAAGGTGGCCTGCTCCAGCTGCTTCCAGGTCGGGAACGCGACCCACTGGTCCTCGATCAGCGCGACGCGGACGCCGCCGATCGGACCGGAGAACGGCAGACCGGCGATCTGGGTCGACGCCGAAGCGGCGTTGATCGCGAGCACGTCGTACGGGTCGTCCGGGTTGAGGCTCTGGACGGTGATGACGACCTGGATCTCGTTGCGCAGGCCGTCGGTGAACGACGGGCGCAGCGGGCGGTCGATCAGGCGGGCGGTGAGGATCGCGTCGGTCGACGGGCGGCCCTCACGACGGAAGAACGCGCCGGGGATGCGGCCCGCGGCGTACATGCGCTCCTCGACGTCCACGGTCAGCGGGAAGAAGTCGAAGTGCTCCTTCGGGTGCTTCGACGCGGTGGTCGCCGAGAGCAGCATGGTCTCTTCGTCCAGGTACGCGACGACGGAACCGGCGGCCTGACGGGCCAGGCGGCCGGTCTCGAAGCGGACGGTGCGAGTGCCGAAACGGCCGTTGTCGATCACGGCTTCGGTTTCGTGCACGGTGACTCCGGTGGAGTCGGTCATAGGGTGTATCTCCTCTTTTGATCCTCTGTAACGGCGCGAGTCTCCCACCCTGGGACCTGTTTCGCCTGCGGACGCTCGAGGAGTGAGGCCGGTCTTCGATCGAAGCCCCCGGGCCGTTGCCCGGGAACCACTACCGAGGACCGGCGGACGGTACCTCGTGCGCGCTCGCGCCTCTGTTCTTAGACCGAGGGGGAGCGACCGATGTGGTCACTCCCCCTCGGGTTCAAGCTATCGGCGGAGGCCGAGACGCTGGATCAGCGCACGGTAACGCTCGATGTCCACCTTCATCACGTAGTTCAGCAGCCGGCGGCGGCGGCCGACCAGCAGCAGAAGCCCGCGACGGGAGTGGTGGTCGTGCTTGTGAGCCTTGAGGTGCTCGGTGAGGCCGACGATGCGCTTGGTCAGCAGCGCGACCTGGGCCTCGGGGGATCCGGTGTCCGAGTCGTGCACGCCGTACTCGGCAAGGATCGACTTCTTCTCTTCGGTGGACAAAGCCACAGTGGTGCTCCTAGATATCTGTGCCGTGCGGCCCGGACGATGTCTTCACGCCGGGTGAGACGGTCACGGCCGCCACGGACTGCAGCCGGACCCAATCATCAAGGCTACCAGTCCCGTGATCAGCGGCTTCAGGCGCGGGCGTGGTCCAGTGCGTACGACCGGATCACCCGGTAGCGCGAAAGGCCCTGTTCACGGTCACTGCTCATCAGAACGGCCTCGGTCGCCGTCCAGGTCTCACTGGTGAACCCGGCCAGCCGCTCCTCCCACGCGCTCGCGGCTCGCGGCCGGTCGCGGGGGAAGCGGGCCAGTGTCAGGTGGGCCACGTACGGCCTGCCTTCACTCTCCGCGCCGGCCTTCACGGCCAGCTCGTGGAGCCCGGTTCCGGACACACTCAACCACAGCACCCCGGGGAATGTCGCGGCCTTTTCCAGCCGGAGGTCGATCGGCCCCGCGCCGTCCAGCCGCCCGGCGAGCCAGTCGCCGCGGTCCGCCGGGTCGTCATGGCCGTAGAAACCGAGGGTGATATGCCAGTCTTCACGCGCTGACCAGCGGAAATCGTCTTCTTCGGGTGTGCCGAGCGCGGCGGCGACCTCGTCGAGGACGTCGTCGGGCGGGATCAACGCACTGAAGAGCGTCATGGGCACGGAACTCACGTGATCAGAGCCGTGATTCGCGTGATTGGCGGCGTAACTCATGAGTTACGCCGCCAATCACGCGAGTTCCGTCTTCAATCACGCGAATCACGTCAAGAACCGTTCCTCGCGGCGCGGCGCAGCAGGTCCGCCAGGGAGGGGAAGTCTTCGTCGAGCAGCTTCGCGGCTTCGGTGAGGTCTTCGTCCTCGCCGATGTCCCGCAGGGCCACGAGCACTCCCTGGTCGTCGGCGACGGCACCGACCGGGATGCTGTCCCTGCCCACCGTCGGCCGCGAATCGCGGACGTCCTCGAGGGCCTCCTGCATGGCCTTGCGGTCCCCCGCGGCGACCGCCGGGACCAGCACCTTGCGCTCCAGCATGATCATCTTGGCGAGGACGACCGGGTTGCCGATCTTCGCGCGGCGGCCGCTCATCACCTGGCTGAGCATGGGCGCGCTGATGCCGAGGACTTCGGCGAGGAAGGCCTGGGAGATGTCGAAGGCCACGACCAGTCTCCGCACGCGATCGCCGAGCGGCTCCCCGTACCACTCCCTCTGCAGCGCGATGTTCCGCTGGACGATCTTGTGGTCCTCCACCTTGGTCCGCTCCCCTTAACCCCATCGAACGCCATGCGCGGTCCGTGACATCTTGCCACCGGAACGCACGTGAGCGGGTGTGTTTGTCGATTGTCATCCGGCAAGGCCGGAACCGGTCAGTCCCGCTCGCCGAGCAGGTCCCTGGTACGGGCGACGTCCTCGTCGATCTGCGCCACCAGCCCCTCCGAGGTCGGGAACCGGACCTGATCCCGCAGCTTGGTGACGAAATCGAGCGCGACGTGCTGCCCGTAGAAGTCCTCGTCGATGTCGAGGACGAAGGCCTCGACGGTGCGTTCCCGCCCCGAGAAGGTCGGGTTGGTGCCGACCGACACGGCGGCCCGCAGCCGTCGGCCGGAATCCGACGAACGGGTGAACCAGGCGCTGTAGACCCCGTCGGCGGGCACCGCCGCGAACCGCGGCGTCGACAGGTTCGCCGTCGGGTACCCGAGATCGTGCCCACGGCCGTCGCCCCGGACGACGATGCCCTCCAGCCGGTGCGGCCTGCCGAGCGCTTCGGCCGCGGCGACGACGTCCCCGGCGTCGATGCACGAGCGGACGTAGGTCGAGGAGAAGGTGATGTCGTTGTCCGCCTGTTCCTGGGCGAGCAGGCCCTGCAGTTCCGCACCCTGCGCCACGAAACCGAACCGCTTCCCGAGCGTGCGGAGGAGTTCGACGTCACCGGCGGCCTTGGCGCCGAAGGTGAAGTTCTCCCCCACGATCACCGCGGCCGCGTGCAGTTTGTCCACGAGCACCTCGTGCACGAACTCGTGCGCCGTCAGCCGCGAAAGTTCGAGTGTGAACGGCAGCACGCAGAAGACGTCCACGCCCAGCCCCTCGACCAGTTCCGCCTTGCGGCGCAACGTGGTCAGCTGCGCCGGATGACTGCCAGGCCGGATCACCTCCGACGGATGCGGATCGAAGGTCAGCACCACGCTCGGCACGCCGCGTTCGGCGGCGGCGCGGACCGTCCTCGAAATCAGCTCCTGATGACCGCGGTGCACGCCGTCGAAGACGCCGATCGTCACCACACACCGTCCCCAGCTCCCGGGGAGGTCACCCAAACCACGCCAACGCTGCACTTCTAGCCCCGTCTCCTCAGGCCCGCTCCGTCCATCACCCTAGGCCGTGCCCTGCGCGGCACGCTCGCGGGCTTCGCGCCCAGGCGGCCCTGACTCGTGAGTGGTAAGGACGGCTAGAGCCGACCGTGTCTTAGCTACCTACTGCCGATGTGCCGGGTGGCGTTTTCGCGTGACTGGATGGACGACACACGTGTTGGGATGGACGACACGCGTGTTCAGGCGGACGATTCGCGATGAAACCCGGCCGCGCGTCGTGTCGTCCATCCAGTCACGCGTGTCGTCCGCCGGATCACGCGTGTCGTCCGGTCGATCACGGGAAATCGGCGGTGCTGGACCTCGTGAGCGGCGATTCGGGTTAGAACCGTCCTTAACCACTCACGGGTTCCCTGCCTAGGCGGGCAGCAACACGACCACCGACCGGGCCAGTTCGCCTTCGTCCGCGGCGAGCGCGAGCACCCGGCCGTCCGGCCCGAACATCCCGTACGTGCCCTCGATCCCGGCCGCGGGCACCCTCTGTCCATATCGGACCGCCTGTGCCATGCGGACGTCCAGATCCCGGCGCGGGAACGCGGCGGCGACGGCGGCGTCGAGGTCCAGCGACAGTTCCGGCTTGTCCTCGAGCTGGTCGAGGGTGCGGGCTTTGGCGAGGGTGAACGGCCCGACCGTGGTGCGGCGCAACGCGAGCAGATGCCCGCCGACGCCGAGCCCGGCGCCGAGATCTCGGGCCAAGGCGCGGACGTAGGTCCCCGACGAGCATTCGACGACGGCGTCGAGTTCGATCCGGCCCGCCTCGCGGCGGGTGGCGAGCAGGTCGAAGCGGTGCACGGTGACCGGACGCGGCGGGATGACGACCTCTTCGCCGGCGCGGACGCGGGCGTACGCGCGTTTGCCGTCGATCTTGACCGCGCTGACCGCGCTCGGCACCTGCTGGATGTCTCCGGTCAGCGCGGCGATCCCGGCCGCGATCGCTTCATCGGTGATCTTCTCGACGACGTCCGGGGCGGCTTCGGCGATCGGCTCGCCCTCGGCGTCGTCGGTCGTGGTGGACAGTCCCAAGGAGAGGGTCGCGAGGTAGGTCTTGCGGTCCAGTGCCAAGTGGCCGAGGAGTTTCGTCGCGCGTTCGATGCCGAGCACGAGGACGCCGGTGGCCATCGGGTCGAGGGTGCCGGCGTGCCCGACCTTGCGGGTGCCCATGAAGCGCCGCGCCCTGGCGACGACGTCGTGGGAGGTCATCCCGGACGGTTTGTCGACGATGACGAGACCGGGCGGCGGGGCTGGACGTTTCTTGGCTTGAGCCTGATTGGGGCGCGACACGGGCCGAACCCTATCTTTCGGCACCGGGCGGGGCTGAAGGGGACTTTCCCCGCGTCTCACGCGGTGAAGGGCGCTTTCGTCGCATGGCATGCGGGGAAAGTCCCCTTCAGCCGCACGGGACCTAGGACGAGACGGGCATCGGCGCTTCGGCGTCCCAGCGGCGGCGCCGGATCTGCACCGGGATCGCCTCGCCCCGGGCCTCGGCCTCGAACAGCACGGCGCGGGTGCGCCGCCACCACACGAGCATCCGGAAGGTGCCGAACGCGAGCACCGCGATCACCGACAGCAGCGCCAGCCGGAACGTGCCGCCCGTCCACTCCAGCAGCACGCCGACCGCGAGCGCCGAGATCGTCGTGGCCACGAAGCCCCCGACGTTCACCACCCCGGTCGCGGTGCCGACACGCGAGAGCGGGTTGTAGTCCCGCGCCAGCGCGAAACCGATCATCGACGCCGGGCCGCCGAGGGAAAGGAACGCGAACACGGGGACCAGTACCGCGACCGGGATCGTCCCGCCCCAGCCGAGCAGGACCGCCCACATCACCGCCGCGCCGCCGATGTACCCGCCGACGAGCGGCATCCGCAGCGACGGGCGCCGTCCGATCAGCCCGCCGATCACCGGCCCGCCGAGCATCGACCCGAACACGAACACGATCAGCAGCGAACTCGCGGTGGCCTTCGGATATCCCTGCCCCTGCACGAGGAACGGGACACCCCACAGCATGGTCAGCACGTTGGGGGCGAACATCGTGCTGAAGTGGACCCAGAAACCCAGCCGGGTGCCCGGGGTGCGCCACGCGGCGGCGACCTGGCGGCCCAGCAGCTTCGGGTGCACCCGCTCGCGCACGGGCGCCGGCTCGCCGGGCGGGGAGTCCTTGACGCGAAGGGCGACGACGGCCGCGTACAGCGCGGTCACCAGGCCGACGGCGAGGAACGTCGGGGTCCACCCGGGACCGTCGAGCAGCAGGCCGAGCGGGACCGTCGCGGCGAGGTTGCCGACGTAACCGATGGCCCCGGTCAGCGCGGCGAGCAGGGCGTACTGGCGGCCGGGGAAATGCGCGGCGATCAGCCGCATGATGCTCACGAAGGTCAGCGCGTCGCCGAAGCCGACGACGGCGCGGGCGACCAGGCCGAGCGGGTACGACTCCGCGACCGCGAGCAGGATCTGGCCGAGGCCGAGGAAGAACACGGCGCCGGTGAGCACGCGGCGCGGGCCGTAACGGTCGACGAGGACACCGGTGGGGATCTGCATCGCGGCGTAGACGCCGACCTGAAGAACGGTGAACGTGCCGAGCGCGGCCGCGCCGACGCCGAAGCGGTCGGCGGCCTGGAGCCCGGCGACACCGAACGAGGTGCGGTGGAAGACGGCGAGAAGGTAGACGGTGACGGCGGCGAACCAGATGAACCAGGACCGGCGGGTGGCTCGGCCTGTCACAGTGTTTCCTCCTTGAGCACGGTTCGGGCGTGGAGACGCCCGCACTGCCGCCTCATATAGTTGTAGCGCGTAAGCAACGACGAAACATAGCCGTTACCCGGGTGCTTTTCGCCACACGCCTCCCGCATCGAGAGGACTAAACGCGGACGGCGCCCTCGACGGCCCACCGCCCCGAGCGCCACCGCACCAGCAGGGTCGCCAGCCGCAGCAGCATGAACAGCGAGAGCCCGGTCCAGATCCCGGCCAGCCCCCAGCCGAATGCGAGCGACAACCAGACCAGCGGCAGGAACCCCACCGCCGCGCTCAGCAACGTCGCGTTGCGCAGGAAGGCCGCGTCGCCCGCGCCGAGCAGGACTCCGTCCAGCGCGAACACCACCCCGGCGATCGGTTGCAGCGCGACGAAGAACCACCACGCGTGCGGGATCTGGCCGAGCACGGCCGCGTCCGAAGTGAACACCTGGGGCAGCACCCCGGCCACCGCCGCGAACACGACGCCGAGGAAGCAGCCGAACACCAGGCCGTAGCCGGTGATCTGACGCGACAGCCCGCGAGCCCGTTTGCTCGCCCCCGCGCCGAGCGCGGCCCCCACGAGCGACTGCGCGGCGATGGCGAGCGAATCCAGCACCAGCGCGAGGAAGGTCCACAGCTGCAACACGATCTGGTGCGCGCCGACCGCCTCGGTGGACGTCCGCGCGGCGACCGCGGCGGCGGAGACGAAACACGCCTGGAAGGCGAGGCTGCGGAGCACCAGGTCCCGGCCGAGGCCGAGCTGGGCGCGCATCACCTTCGGCTCCGGGCGCAGCGGGACCCGTTCCCGCACCAGTGCCGCGATGAACAGCGACGCCGAGATCACCTGCGCGACCACGTTCGCGATCGCCGACCCTTCCAGCCCCCAGTCCGCGCCGTACACCAGCACCGGGCACAGCACGGCGGAGATCCCGTTGCCCGCCAGCACATAGCGCAACGGCTTCGCGGAATCCTGGACGCCGCGCATCCAGCCGTTGCCCGCCATCGTGATCAGGATGAACGGCGTCCCGAACAGCGCGATCCGCAGCCAGGAGACGGCGGCGTCGGTGATCGCGGCGTCGCCGGAAAGGACCCGTGCGATAGGCGCGGCCAGCAGCTGCCCGGCGACGATCACGACCAGCCCGACGATCACCGCCAGCCAGGTCGCCTGGACACCTTCGCGGACAGCGTCGCCACGACGACCCGCGCCGTGCAGCCGCGCGGTCCGCGACGTGGTGCCGTACGACAGGAACGTCAGCTGGCTCGAAACCTGCGACAGCACGACACCGCCGACGGCGAGCCCGGCCAGCGGCAGCGCGCCGAGGTGGCCGACGACGGCCGTGTCCACCAGGACGTACAGCGGTTCGGCGGCGAGGACGCCGAGCGCGGGCACGGCGAGGCCGAGCACGCGTTTCGGCGGGACGCGCTCGTCGGTTTCGGAGGCTTCAGGCACCAACGCAGACTAAAGGTCGTCGGTGCGACGCCGCGGACGCCGGTTTCAGAGGAGTGCGGCGATCGCGGGGCCGAAGGCGGCCCCCAGGAGGTAAGCGAGGTTGAACAGGCCCATCCCCGCCGCCCGGTGCGCTCCGGCGGCGGCTCCGGCGCGCACGGCGAAGACACCTTGGCCCGAGGCCGCCGCGAGCGAAGCGAGTGCCTGCGCGATCAGCAACGCGACGGGGGAAACGCTCACGCCCGCGAGCACCAGCGCGAGGGCGGCGAGTGCCGGGAACAGCACCGCCACCGTCCGGAACGACGTCTTCGCCGTCGCCGCGATGACCACATAGGACACCAGCCCGCCGAACAGCAGCGGCCACAGGATGGCGAGTCCGACTTCGCCGCTACTCCAGCCGGATTCCCCGGTCAGCCGCGGCGGCAGCACGTACATCAACCCGAAGTTGGCCACCGCGAGCGCGAACGCGAGCCCCGCCGCGACGAGGAACTCCGGTGCCCGCAGGAGCGCGGCAGGCACGAACCCGTCCGGCCGCGTCCTCAGGTGCCCGGCCAGCAGAACCGCGGCGACGACGACCGCGCCGCCCGCGGGCAGCCACGCGTGCGGCACGAACACCAGCGCGGTGACCAGCGCGGTCACCAGGATCGCGCCGACCGGGTCGAAACGTGACGGCACGACCGGCGTCGCGGGCGCCGACCGCAGTACCGCGGGCACGGCGAGGAGGCCGAGCGCGGGAAGGGCCAGCGCGAGTCGCCAGCCGAACGCGCCGCCGATCAGATCGCCGATCAACGGAGACGCCGCGCCGACGACCGCCAGCGACGAGGTGACCAGGCCCATCGCCCGTGCCGACCCGGCCATGGTCATGGCCATCGTGGTGAATCCGGCGGTGCCGAGCCCCTGCGAGGCACTACCGGCGACCAGCACCGGCAACCACGGAACGGTCGCCACCGCGACGGCACCCGCCAGCACCAATGCGGCGCAGGTGAGCACCGCCGTCCGGATCCCGCGATGGTTCTGCAGCCCGCCGAGCAGCGGGGTGCCGACGGCGATCCCCCAGCCGAACGCCGTCACGATCCACGTCACCGCCGGGATTCCGGTGCCGAGCGCCGCGGCCGCGTCGGGCAGGATCAACGACGGCCCGGCGATGCCGAACGACAACGGACCGGCCAGCAAAGCCAGCCATGGCCCCGGAATCCCGGCGCGAACGGGCACGCTCATCGAGCGGCCATGGTCGGGTAGTCGGTGTAACCGCGGTGGTCGCCGCCGTAGAAGGTCGCGGGATCGGCGTCGGCGAACGGCCCGCCGGCGACGATCCGGGCGGGCAGGTCCGGGTTGGCGAGCCACAGCTGACCGAGGCTGATGACGTCGGCGACACCTTCCCGCAACGCGTCCACGCCGTCCGCCACGGTCGCCGGTTCCGGGCCCGCCGGGTGCGGGTTGAGGATGAGGGTGCCCGGCCATTCGGCGCGGAGGAGCTTGGTGATGTCCCGCGTGCCGAACTCCGAGATGTGCACGTAGGCCAGCCCTGCCGGACCGAGCGCGCGGACGAGGGCCGGGTAGAGGTCTTCGGTGTCGCTCTCCAGGGTGCCGTTGAGAGTGGAGCCGGGTGACAGCCGGATGCCGGTGCGCTCCGGGCCGATCGCGTCGGCGACCGCCCGCGCCACCTCCACCGCGAACCGGATGCGGTTCTCGATCGGGCCGCCGTAGGCGTCGGTGCGCCGGTTGGTGTTGTCGGCGAGGAACTGGTGGATCAGGTAGCCGCTCGCTCCGTGCAGTTCGACGCCGTCGAATCCGGCGTCCATCGCGAGCCGCGCGGCGGCGGTGAACTCGTCCACGGAACGCGCGATGTCCGCCAGCGTCATCTCCCGCGGTCGCGGGTGATCGAGCAGGCCGTCGGGGGTGTACAGCTTTTCGCCCGACGGGATCGCCGTCGGGGCCAGCGGCAGGCTGCCGTCCGGGTAGAGCGAGGGGTGCCCGATCCGGCCGGAGTGCATCAGCTGGACGAAGATCCGGCCACCGCGCTCGTGCACGGCCTCGGTGACCGCGCGCCACGCGGCGGCATGCTCCGGGGTGTGCAGGCCGGGCGTGTCGATGTAGCCCTGGCCGATCACGCAGGGTTGGGTGCCTTCGGTGATGATCAGCCCGGCGGCGGCGCGCTGCGCGTAGTACTCGGCGGTCAGCCCGGTGACGTGGCCGCCCTTCGCGCGGCTGCGGGTCATCGGCGCCATCGCCAGGCGGTTCGGGAGGGACAGGGTGCCCACAGAGACCGGGGCCAGCAACTCGTTCATACCCGGAAGCTTGGTCCGGGCGGGCCGTTCCCGAATCGGTAAGGTTTCGGTACCGGGGTACTGGGATTCGGCGTACGTACCTCACTCATGGTCACGGAGGCCGGCGTGTTGTACGGCAGGGCCGGCGAACAGGCGGCGATCGAAACGCTGCTGTCCGCGGCTCGCGCCGGCCGCAGCGGCGCGCTGGTGCTGCGCGGCGAGGCGGGGATCGGGAAATCCGCGCTACTGGGCTGGGCGGCCGAAGCCGCATCCGGGCTGCGCGTGCTGTGGGTCAAGGGGATCGAAGCCGAAGCCGATCTGGCGTTCGGCGGGCTGGTCCAGTTGCTGTGGCCGGTACAGGACCGGATCTCCGCGCTGCCCGGCCCTCAGGCCGAAGCGTTGCGTGCGGTGCTGGACTCGGGCCGCACCAGCGGCCAGGACCGGTTCTTGACCGGGCTCGCCGTCCTCACCCTGCTCGCCGACGTCGCCGACGACGGCCCGGTGCTGTGCCTTGTGGACGACGCGCAGTGGCTGGATCGCGCGACGGCGGACGCCTTGCTGTTCGCCGCCCGGCGGCTCGCCGCGGATCGTGTCGCGATGGTGTTCGGGGCGAGGGACACCGGTTTCGCCGCGGCGGATCTGCCGGAACTGCGCCCGGCCCGGCTCGACCCGGACGACGCCGCGCGGCTACTGGCCGAACGAGGGCTCGCACCGCCGTCACCGGCGAGGGTGATCGCGGAATCGGCGGGCAATCCGCTGGCACTGCTCGAATTCGCGGCCTCGCAACGGGAACCCGACGCGACCGCCGGACCGCTGCCCGTGGCCGACCGCGTGCTGGCGGGCTTCCGCGCGCAGATCAGCGCGTTGCCGTCGCGGACCCGGCTGATGATGCTCATCGCCGCGGCCGAGGGACGCGGGCACCTGCCGACGCTGCTCGGGGCCGCCGAAACGCTGGGTGTCGGGCTCGCCGACCTGGAACAGGCCGAGACCGCGCGGCTCCTGGAGGTCACCGGGGGTACCGTCACCTTCCGGCATCCGCTGATCGGCACGGCCGCCTACCAGGGTGCCGTCCTCGCCGGCCGGATCGCGGTGCACCAGGCGCTCGCCGAGTCCACTTCGGACGCCGACTGCCGGGTCCGGCACCTCGCCGTCGCCACCACCGCTCCCGACGAGGGAGTCGCCGCGGAGATCGTGCGCTCGGCCGAACGCGCGCGGGCGCGCACGGCGTTCACCGCGGCCGCCGGGTTGTACCGGCAGGCCGCACGGCTCACCGCCGATGCCGGGACACGAGCGGCGCGGCTGGGAGAAGCCGCGTCACTGGCGCTCGCCGCCGGGCACGGGAAGCAGGCCGCCGAGCTGGTCCGGCAGGCGGCACCGCTGACTGAGGACACCAAGGCCCGCGCCTTGCTGGCGCAGGTGGAGGCGGCCACGGAGTTCGAACTGGGGGACGGCCGCGGGGCCGCCCGCCTTCTCGTCGAGCACGCACGGTCGGCCGAGTCGTCCGACGCGGTGGCGATAGCGCGCACCGGCGCCCGGTACGCGTGGTCCTCCGGCGACCGGGGGACCGTGCGGGCCGCGAACGACGCGCTGGACGGCGGCGACCCGGTGGTCGAGGGCATGGCCGCGCTGGTGGACGACGACTTCGCGACCGGGTTGCCGCTGCTGGCCGAGTACGTCGCGCACGCACCGGGCTCCGATCCCGGCCGGACCTACTGCGCGATGATCCTCGGCGATGACACGGTGACGAGGGAACTCGCGCTCGCCGAAGTGGCTCGCTGCCGCCGCGAAGGGCTGATCGGTCTGCTCCCCCAGGTGTTGCAGGACCTCGCGGGGGCGCAGGTTTCGGCCGGGCTGCACCGGGACGCGGCCGCGTCGGTCGCCGAAGCGGTGCGGATCTCCCGCGACACCGGATCGCGCCGTCGGTTGCCCAGGCTGAACGCCGTGGTGGCGCGGGTGGCGGCGATCGAGGGGGACGAACGGCGCTGCCGGGAGCTGGCGGAGGTGCCGCCGGACGCGGGTGGTGCGGCGAGCACGGTGGCACTCGCGCTGCTCGACCTCGGCCTCGGCCGCTATGAGTCCGCTTTGGACCGCTTGGAGACCTTGCTGCGCGGACCGCTCGGCTATACGACGGTGGCGATCACGGCGGCCGCCGACCAGCTGGAGGCGGCGGTACGCCTTGGTGATCCGGGCAGGGCCGAACCCGCCTTTCGCCGGTTCGAGGCGTGGGCGGAGGCCGGCGATCAGGCATGGGCCAAGGCGGTGGCGGCACGCTGCCGCGCCATGCTGGCCGACGACGAGCCGCATTACCTGCGAGCGCTGGAATGGCACTCGTCCGGCGAACGGCCTTTCGAACGGGCCCGCACCGAATTGCGCTACGGCGAATGGCTGCGCCGAGCCAAACGCCGTAGTGACGCCCGCGTTCCGCTGCGCTCGGCGCTGGAGGTCTTCTCCCGGCTGCACGCGAAACCGTGGGCCGACCGGGTCAGGATCGAACTCGGGGCCACCGGCGACTCCGGCCCGATGGCCGAACCCGCCGCGGAGAACCCGCTGGATCGTCTTACGTCGCAGGAACTCCAGGTGGTCCGGCTGGCCGCGGACGGCAGCACGAGCCGGGAAATCGCCGCACAGCTGTTCCTCAGCCCGCGTACGGTCGAGCACCACCTTTACCGGGCGTACCCGAAACTCGGCGTGCGGTCCCGGCGGGAGCTGGCCCGGCTGGACCTCGGCCTGGGTTGAGCGGCGAGCTCACACCGGGAACGCCGCCGGGCCGAAGCGCGCGTGCTTCACCCCGGTGACGTACGCCCAGTACCGGTCGCCGTAGGACCAGTGCCACCACTCGCTCGGGTAGTTCACGAATCCGGTCGCGGTCATCGCGTCGATGAGCGTTTCCCGGTTGGCGCGCGCTTCGGGGCCGATCAGCGGGGAACCGGTGAAACATTCCGTCCCGTACTCCGGCGGCGTCGCGTTCACGTCGGTGCCCATCGGCAGCTCGACGCCGTCGACGGTGCACAGCGTGAGGTCCACCGCTCCCCCGGCGACATGCGGCGCGACTTCGGGCGGTGACACGTAGGTGGCGGCTTCGGCGGCCACCCGCTCGGACGGCCAGCCGGGGTTGGCGCGCGCGATCCGGGCCTTGCTGTCCGCGAAGTACCGCTCCTGCACCTCTCGCGGCCGGAACCCTTCGACGACGAGCAGGCGCAGCCCGCGCGGGAGCTGGCATTGCGCCGCGACGAGCCGGTCCGCGACGCTGAGCCGCACGTGCGCGTAGGCGCCCCGTTCGTCGGCGAGCCTGGGGTCTGTCCGGATGGCAACGGTTTCCCGCAAGTCCACCAACGGTTCGCCGCATTCCCGGACGGACATGGCTGCGATACGGGGATCCGACAAGGACACGAACGAAGACATGCGCCCCACTGTCCACCAGTGTCCTTCAGGAACGCTGTAACCCCGTTACAGCGGAGAGTTCCTCGTACTCGCGGGCGCCGTAGGTCCGGAAGGTCTCCAGGGCCTCCGCCGTCATCCGCTCCCCGGCCGGCGCGTCGCCGAGTGCGTCGTGCACCTGGGCGAGGGTGCGCAACGTCCGTGCCCGGAACAGTTCGGCGCGCAGGTCGGTCCACCGCTGGAGCGAGTCCTCAAGGCAGTCTTTCGCTTGGTACAACCGGCCTTCGGCGAGATGCACCTCCCCGACGACGCGGAGGGTGCACGCGTGGCCGAAGGCGTCGCCAAGCTCGCGGCAGACCTCCAGCGCGTTCTCCGCCAGCCGCCTCGCCGCGACCGAGTCCCCGCGCCGCAGCAACGCCTTGGCCAGCGCGCGTTCGGAATAGGCGACCAGCATCCGGTCTTCGGATCCCTCGAAGACCGCGAGCGCCTCGCGCGCGAACTGTTCGGCTTCGGCCCACTCGCCGCGGGCCCGGTGGTACAGCGACAGGCTGCGCAGCGTCAGCCCTTCGCCGCGTCGCGAGCCCGCCGCCGCGAACGACGTTCGTGCCTCGGTCAGCGCGGTCAGCGTTCCCGGGTAGTCCCCCATCTCCAGCCGGACCGTGCCCGCCAGCCGGTGGACGTGCCCCATCGCCCCCGGATCGTCCAAACCGGACCACATCCGCCCGGCGCGGTCCAGGAAGTGCACCGCCTCGGGCAGATAACCCTGCTCACGGCACGCGGCGCCGAGCGCGGCGAGGGTGGCCGCCTCGCCCCGGACGTCACCGGCGGCACGGAACATCGACAACGCCTGGCTCAGATGCGCGCGGGAGCGGGGGAAGTCGTCGTGCTCGTAGTACAGCTGCCCCAGCCCCGCGAGCAGAGTCGCCTCGCCCAGTGCGTTCTCGGTGCGGCGGGCCGCGGTGAGCGCCGCGTCGTGGGTTCGCCGCCACGACCCGAGCGAATCGTCGAGTACCCGGTTGTGCCCGCCGAAAGCGGTGCCGCACAAGGCCGACGCGAGTTCGACCGCGATGTCGACCAGGTCCAGTGACGCGGCCAGCTCGACGGCGGTGGTCATCGCCTCCTCCTCGGCGCGGAACCACTCGTACGGCCGGGCCTCGACGCGCCGGGCGATCTCCTCGTCGACGGGACGGCCCAGCCGGGACCTGCCCTGGATCGACGGCACGGCGGGCGGCAGGGTCTCGTTGACCCGCTCCACCAGCCAGATCCACGCACCGAGCACCCGCTCGACGGTGGCGGCCCGATCCTCGGCCGCTTCCTCCTCGACCGCGCGTTCCAGCGCGAACAGGCGGACGAGGTCGTGCAGCCGGTACCGCATGAGCCCCAAGGAATCCACGCCGTCGACTTCGAGCAGGGAGACGTCGACGAGGTCTTCGAGCACCTGCTCCGCGTCGTCGAGCTCCGCCTCCATCGCCGCCGCGGCGACCCAGGCGGGGAAGTGGGTGAGGCCGAGCAGTCCCAGCCTGCGCAACGCGGTCCGCACTTCCTTGTGCAGCAGCGTGTAGCTCAGGTTGATGCTGGCGCGGACCTCCTGGTCGCCGACCACCAGTTCGTCGAGACGCCGCTGCTCGTGCGCCAGACGGCTCGCCAGCCGGGACAGCGTCCACTGCCGCCGGGAGACCAGCCGCGCGCCGGCGACGCGGATCGCGAGCGGCAACTGCCCGCACAGCCCGGTGATCTCGGCGGCCGACGCGGGTTCGGTGCTCGCCCGATCCGCCCCGACGATGCGGGTGAACAGATCGAGCGCGGCGTCGGCGGGCAGCACGCCGAGTTCGAGGAAGGTCGCGCCCGCCAGCGCGGGCAGCCGGTTGCGCGAGGTCACGATCACCGCGCACCCCGGGCTCCCTGGCAGCAACGGCCGGACCTGCGCCTCGTTCGCGGCGTCGTCGAGCACGACGAGGGTCCGGGTGCCCGCGAGCAGCGTCCGGTACCGGGCGACCCGCTCTTCGAGTGACCCGGGCGGCGGCGTCGCGGGGTCGAAATCACGCAGGACGCGGCCGAGTACCTCCTCGGCGGTCGACGGCGTGCCGGTGGAACCGTGGAGCTCCAGATGGACCTGACCGTCGGGGAACCGCTCGGCGATCTCGTGCGCGGCCCGGTGCGCCAAAGTGGACTTGCCAACGCCGCCCGCACCGGCGACGACGGCGACCGGCATCGTGCCGGGCCGCACCAAGGTCGCGCGCAGCGTCGCGAGTTCCGGCGCGCGGCCGGTGAAATCGGGCGGCGGCGACGGCAACTGCCGCGGCGTTCGGGAGGTGACGGCCGGGAGCAGGGCCGCGTCGCAGCGCAGGATCGACTCGTGCACCCGGCGCAGCTCCGGCCCGGGGTCGATGCCCAGTTCGTCGCTCAGCGCCTTCCGGCCGCGTTCGTACACTTCAAGCGCTTCGGCCTGCCGTCCGGACCGGTACAACGCGACCATCAGCCCGCCGCGCAGCCGCTCCCGGGTGGGATGCAGGGCGACCAGCTCGGTGAGCTCCGCGAGCAGCCGTGGCCCCTGTCCCGCCGCGAGATCCGCGTCGACCCGCTCCTCGGTGACGGTCAACCGCAGCTCGTCGAGCCGGGTCGCCTCGGCACGCAGGAACGACTCCCCGATCCCGCCGAGCGCGGGCCCGCGCCACAGGGCGAGGCCGATGCGGAAGAGGTCCGCGGCTTCGGTGTGATCGCCGTTCTGCGCGGCCTGCCGTCCCCGTTCTACCAGCTGTTCGAACATCCGGACGTCGAGGGCGTCCTCGGCGACGTCGGCGCGGTAACCGTTCCGGTCGGACACGATGACCTGCGGCAACCCGGCCGCGTCGAACGCCCGGCGCAGCGTCGCGACATACGTCTGCACCACCGCGCGGGCGGTCGTGGGCGGTTCTTCGCCCCACACCACGCCGATCAGCCGTTCGGCGGGCACCGTCCGGCCGTAGCCCAGCAGCAGCGCGGCGAGCAGTGTGCGCGGCTTCGTCCCCGGGAGCGCGATCGGCCCCGACGGGCCGGCCACCTCCATCGGCCCGAGCAGAGAAAACCTCATCCGTCCTCCCCCAGAGCGGATCCCTACAGCGCGCCGCCTCGCTGTAGCCCGCGCTGAAGCGTGGCTACAGCGGCCTCCCGGAGCCTCTGTGTCGTCCACGAACATCATGCTCAGGAAAGGTCGTCATGAACAGCTCCGGTTCTCCAACGGCGGTCCGCTTCGCCGCCATGATCACGGCCCTCGTGACACTGGTCGCAGGCTTGCTCACGTTCGGCACGCGAAACGAGGCCGACGCGGCGTCGACGGTCGGGGGATCGATCACCCGCGCGGAGATCATCGCCAGGGCCAAGTACTGGTACGACCGGGGCGACACCTGGTACAGCCAGAACCAGTCGGACGCGATCTCCGACGGCACCGGCGGCAAGTACCGGCCGGACTGCTCCGGTCTGGTCGCGATGGCCTGGCACCTGCCCAAGAAGTCCGACGGCTGGGATCTCAACACCGACGACTTCGAGTCCTACTCGCACAAGTCCTGGGTGCCGAGCCTGCACGACCTGCTGCCCGGTGACGCGCTGCTCAAGAACGGTCACATCGAGCTGTTCGAGAAGTGGGTCGACTCCGGCGACCACAGCGCCGGCGCCTGGGTCTACTCGGAGAACACCTACGGCCAGAAGACCAACCACAACATCAACAGCTGGTCGGAGATGACCACCTATCGCGGCATCCGTTACGACAAGATCATCGAAAAGTCCCTCGACGGCGGGGACTTCGACGGCAACGGCGCCGGCGACATCTACGCGACCGGCACCGGAACCCTGACGATCTGGAACGGCAAGGGCAACAACAACTTCGGCGCCGCCGATGCCGTGGGCGGCGGCTGGGACGGTTTCACCCGCCCCGCGGCGGGCGACTTCAACAAGGACGGCAAAACCGACCTCGCCGCCGTCAAGGACGGCACCCTCTACGTCTGGAACGGCAAGGGCGGCAACAAGTTCGGCACCGCCGACGCCGTCGGCAGCGGCTGGGCACCGTTCACCGCACCCGTCGCAGGCGACTTCAACAACGACGGCGTCAGCGACCTGTCCGCGGTCAAGGACGGCACCCTCTACATCTGGAACGGCAAAGGCGGCAACAGGTTCACCACCGCGGACGCCGTCGGCGGCGGCTGGGGCTCCTTCACCGCGCCCGTCGCCGGTGACTTCAACAACGATGGCAAGACCGACCTCGCCGCCGTCCGCGACGGCAGCACGCTCCACATCTGGAACGGCAAGGGCGCCAACAGGTTCGGCGACGCGGACGCCATCGGCGGCGGCTGGGGTGTCTACCACCGCACCCTGATGTCCCTCGGCGACGTCAACAAGGACGGCCACAGCGACATCGGCGCCATCGACCAGACCACCGGCACCTTCTACCTCTGGAACGGCAAGGGCGGCAACAAGTTCGGCGCCGCCGACGCCCTCGGCGGCGGCTGGCTCCCCCACTTCTGACCGTTCCGTCCCCACCCCACGACCTTGGAGGGTCGACCAGTGTCGAAGAACTTCGCCCGCCGTGCGACCACGGCAGCCCTGACCGTCTTCGCGATCACCGCCCTGTCGCCCGTCGCGCACGCCGAAGAAGAGCCGGCGGGCTTGGTGACCGCCGCCTACGCCACCGCGCCGTGCGACCGCGCGGGCACGACCAGCCGGGACGCCGCCCTGGCCACGCAGCTCAACGGGACCCTGACCGCGAAGATGCGGGGATATCTGACCGCGTACCGCGTTTCGTGTGCCCGCGTGGTGGTGGAAGCGGTCCGCGATCGCGGGCTGAGTCAGAGAGCCGCGGCCATCGCCATCGCCACGGTGATCGTGGAGACGAGTCTCCAGAACATCAGCGAGGAGGTCGACCACGACAGCCTCGGCCTGTTCCAGCAACGCGCGTCCTGGGGCAGCGCCACGAACCGGCTCAACCCCGTCTGGGCCACCAACGCCTTCCTCGACAAGATGGTGCGCGTGTACCCGAACGGGTCGTGGAGCAGTGCGCCGATCGGTGAGGTGTGCCAGGCGGTGCAGGTCTCGGCCTATCCGGACCGCTACCAGACCGAAGCCGGTGACGCGCAGAAGATCGTCAGCGCGCTGTGGCAACGCTCGGTCGCGGACGGCGCGGACTTCGACGGCAACGGCGCCGGCGACATCTACGCGACCGGCACCGGAACCCTGACGATCTGGAACGGCAAGGGAAACAACAACTTCGGCACCGCAGACCCCGTCGGAGGCGGCTGGGACGGCTTCACCCGCCCCGCGGCAGGCGACTTCAACAAGGACGGCAAAACCGACCTCGCCGCCGTCAAGGACGGCACCCTGTACGTCTGGAACGGTAAGGGCGGCAACAAGTTCGGCACCGCCGACGCCGTCGGCAGTGGCTGGGCACCGTTCACCGCGCCCGTCGCCGGCGACTTCAACAACGACGGTGTCAGTGACCTGTCCGCGGTCAAGGACGGCACGCTCTTCATCTGGAACGGTAAGGGCGACGGCAGGTTCACTCCCGCCGACTCGGTCGGCGGCGGCTGGGAACCTTTCACCGCACCCGTGGCGGGCGATTTCAACAACGACGGCAAAACCGACCTCGCCGCGATCAGGGACGGCAACACGCTTCACATCTGGAACGGCAAGGGTGCCAACAGGTTCGGTGCGGCCGACTCGATCGGGAGCGGTTGGGGCGACTACCACCGCACCTTGATGTCGCTGGGAGACGTCAACAAGGACGGCCACAGCGACATCGGCGCCATCAGCCAGAGCACCGGCACCCTTTATCTCTGGAACGGCAAGGGCGGCAACAAGTTCGGCGCCGCCGACGCCCTCGGTGGCGGTTGGCTCCCGCACTTCTGAGCCGGTCACGGTCCGCGCCCGTACCCCGGGCGCGGACCGTTCGCTCAGCGGAGGAACGGTTCGTAGCGCCGTTGCTGGCGCAGCGATTCGATCTGCCGCGTGGTGTCGAGCGAGACACTGACGAAGAAGACGAGGACCACCTGCAGGGTCACCCCGGTGACCAGCAGCGCCGGGCTCGCGTCCAGCAGGGCCAGACCGGCGGCCGGGATCAGCGCGACCACGCCCGAGCAGAGCGCTCCGAACGCGAGGATCCGGCGGTTCACGTAATCGAGGTACTCGGCCGTCCAGGTGCCCGGCCGGATCCCGGGGACGAAACCGCCCGCCCGCACCAGTTCGCCCGCCACCTTGTCCATGCTCTGCGCCACGGCCGCCCGCATGAAGGCGAAGAGGCAGACGAGGACGAAGTAGACCGCGATCCACCCGGGATCTTCCAGCCCGAAGTAATGCACCGGCACCGCCAGCAGGACCGCGGCGACGACGGCCGGACTGTTCGCTTGGGGGAAGCGAAGGGGAATGTACGTCGCCGTCCCGCCGTAAATGCGTCTGCCGATCATCCGCTTGGCGTACTGCACCGGGACGTGGCGCTGTCCCTGCGCGAGGACGATCGTGAGCACCGTGATCGACAGCGTCACCACGGTCAGCACCGCGATCGCGGCCCAGCCCGCCCTTTCGTACAGGCGCAGGAACTCCCCGGGCAGCACCGCCAAGACCTGCGCGAGCAGCAGGATCCGGACGCCGTCGCCGAAGCCGCGGTCGGTGATCACCTCGGTCAGCCGCAGGACCAGAGCGGTTCCCGCGGTGAGGCACGCCACCGTCACGGCTCCTTCCAGGACGTTTTGCCCGCCGAACACGACCACGCCGACGGCACCCAGTAGGCCGAGTAAGACGACGAGCCGCCGCTGATACCGCTTCAGCACCCGTGCGCCGGCTTCACCTTCGGCCCGGAGCGCGGCCAGCCGCGGGATCAGGGCGATCAGTCCCCGCAGGAGCCGCGGGGCGGCCAGGCAGGGCAGGACACCGAACGCGAACACCGGCAGGGTGGCCAGGCCGCCGCCGGTGAGGAGGTCGAGGATCCAGCGCAGCGGGTGATCGGCTTCCGGCGCGCGGACGGTCACATGCGGGGTGGGCAGGCTCTGGCCCAGCCGGAACAGCACGATCACGCCCAGCGTGACCAGGATCCGGCGGCGGAGGGAGTCTCGGTCGTTCATCGTGGGGATCACGTTAGGAACGACCGATGAAATTACGATGACACCGCTCGTCAGCGGGTCACAACAGCGGCGCCCTCGACAGTGCGTCCCGCAGCCTGCCGAGCACCTCGTCCGCCGTCCCCTCCGCGGTGCACCCGGCCGCCTGGCGATGGCCGCCGCCACCCAGCTCCCCCGCGGCCGCCGAGACGTCGACGCCACCCGCCGAGCGCAGCGAGACCGTCCATCGCTGCCCCGGCCCGGTCGGTTCGGCTTCCTTGAGCACCACGGCGACCCCGGCCTCGCGAGTGGACCGGACGACGTCGATGACCGCTTCGACCTCCTCGGCGCGGACGGATCGCGCGGCGTCGAGGGTCACCACCGCGTGCGCGAGGCCGAAGCCGCGTGCCTCGTCCGGCTCGAGGCGCGCACCCGCGAGGACGTCCGAAAGCATCGGCAACCACGCGAACGGGTGATCGTCGACGATCTCGCGGACCACCTTGTCCGGGTCGACACCGGCTTCGAGCAGCTTGGCGGCCATCAGATGGGTCGACGGCCGGGCCCGGCGGAACCCGCTCGTGTCCGTGACGACCCCCGCGTACAGGCAGCGCGCGATCGGCTCGTCGATCTCGGTACCCAGTTCGGCCAGCAACGCGAAAACGAGGACGGCGGTGGCTTCGGCGGTGTCGTCGACGACGTGGTGCGTGCCGTAGAAGACGTTGGACGCGTGGTGGTCGATCACCAGGACGTCGCCGCCCGCCGCGCGAACGGCGTCCACCCGCGACGCGAGCTTCCCGAGCCTGCCCGGAGTGGGCGTATCGAGCGCGACCAGCAGCTGCTCACTCTCCGGCAGCTCGCTCGCGGGGACGAAGAGCCCGCCGACGTCCAGGCCCCGCAGGGTTTCGGGCATCTCCTCGGGCTCGCCGACCGAGACACGGACCTTGACGCCGCCACGCAGCTGGAGCGCCCGGCCCAGCGCCAGCGCGCTGCCGAGCGCGTCGGCGTCCGGGCGGACATGGCCGAGCAGGGTCACGTCGTTCGCGCGCGCCAGCAGGGCGGCGGCTTCCTTCAGGTTCGGCACTGGAGTCGCTGTCACAATCAGTCAAGCTACGCTCTACCGGATGTCCGAGTACGCGATCCTGGTCTACCCGTCCGCCAACCGGGTCTACACCGACTCCACTCCGGCCCTGCTGCGCGCGGAGCTGGCGGTGTTCGGTCTGTCCGCCTTGGAGACCGAGGTCTCCGAGATCGGCGAGACGGAACTCGGCGGCGTCGGCTACCTCACCTTCACCACGCCCGCCCCGCTGAGCGAACGCGATCTCGCGCTCCTTTCGAACCTTTCCGCGCTGTACGCGCTGTTCGAACTCGGCGACGGCGTCCTGAAGCCGGTGACGATCAGCCCGCTCGCGAACTTCGACTCGGATCTGCTGACCATCCAGAAGTACCCTGGCAAGACGAACGAGCTGTTCACCAAACTCCTCGTCAACGTCACCCTGATGTCGACGGCGAACCCGGCCGCGATGCTGGACAAGCCGCTGCACCTGCTCGATCCGCTCTGCGGCCGCGGGACCACGCTGAACCAGGCGATGATGTACGGCTTCGACGCGACCGGCCTCGACGTCGACGGCAAGGATTTCGACTCCTACGAGCTGTTCATCAAGACCTGGCTGAAGCAGAAGCGGATCAAGCACAGCGCCGAAGCCGGCCAGGTGCGCCGCAACAAGGTCCGCCTCGGCAGGCGGCTCGACATCGGCTTCGGGGTCACCAAGGAGCTGTACAAGGCCGGCGAGGTCCGCAAGCTGACCTACCTCAACTGCGACACGCTCACCACCGACGAACTGCTGCGGCCGAACTCGGTGGACCTCATCGTCACCGACGCCCCGTATGGCGTGCAGCACGGCAGCCACCGCACTCAGGACGCGTCGCTCGCGCGCAGCCCGCGTGACCTGCTCGCGGCCGCGGTCCCGGTGTGGACCCGGGTACTGCGGCCCGGCGGCGCGCTCGGCATCTCCTGGAACACCAACGTCGCGCCCCGCGAGGAACTCGCCGCGATCCTGGACAAGGCCGGGCTGGAAGTCCGCGAGGACGGTCCGTTCGCGGAGTTCGCGCACCGGGTGGACCAGGCGATCGTGCGGGACCTGATCGTCGCGGCCAAACCGGCCTAACGTTCCCGCGTTTCGTCCTCTGAACGCGGTGGTTGGCATCGCGCACTATGTCCGTGGCCTGTCGCGAGTGTGCCCGGCGAGCGTGTCGCGAAAGCCACTTTCGCGACGTCTGATGTCCCGAAAGTGGCTTT
>NZ_JBHVKW010000104.1:0-30867 GCF_042797905.1 Amycolatopsis sp. NPDC057786 | reverse complement strand
GGCGTAACTCTCTCATACGGCTCCAAGCACGCGAGTTACGCCTGCAATCACGCGAGTTACGTCTCCAGACACAGCACCAAAAGTGCGTGAGGGCCCCCTTCACCGCGGTGAAGGGGGCCCTCACGTACTTCGGTCACACGGGTTTCAGTGGGTCGTGCCCCATCGACATCAGCTTGTGCCGCCAGTGCGCCTCGCCCGCGACCGGTTCGAGGTCGTCACGCCGCTGGTCCTCGACCCGCCGCACGACCGAGCGCATCACCCGTTCGTCCTCGGCGGTGAGGTCGGTCCGGCGTTTGCCGAGGACGGCCAGTACGTGCCGCCCGGTCGGCGTGCCCGCCTGGTCCGGCAATGCCTCGTCCTCGGCGTCGGCCGACCTCGTGCGCAGCCAGTCGGCCAGTTCCCGCGAGGTCATGTTGACCACGCGATGGAATTCGTCCCACAGTTCGTCATCGATCTCGTGCACGGCGAAAACCTCCTGCCAGCACTCGACTTCTTACTGCGCCGTGTACGGCGCCTGCTGTTCGATGGACGGGCTCGCGGCCGGGTAGCGGCCGTCCTGCCCGGGCACCGGCGTCACCGTCGTGCCCTGTTGCTCGGGCTCGACGCGCCTCGGCCGGTTGATGACCGCTTCGGCCTCCTGCTCACCACGGATCCGCGAAAGCACGCCGAGCGTGATCGCGTGGGCGATGGCCAGGACCAGCAGCAGAACACCCAGCCTGCCCACCACACCAGGAAGGTCGCTGCCCCCGATGTCGACGGTCGACAGCAGCGCCAGGACGCCCAGCGTCGCGAGATGGAACAGCACCGTGACGAGCCACGTCATGGAAGCGCCCGCGGCCGGATCACCGTGGGAACCTCGCAGGTAGCGCTTACCGCTCTGGTAGATGATCAGACCGTCGAGCATGACCAGCGCCACCCCGATGACGAGGAAGGCCACGTATGCGTTGGTAGTCATGCCGGAACGCTCCCTTCGTAATGGACCTCACCCCGAGAGATACCCGGGACCTCACCCGGGAAAACGCGTCTTCCAGGGGAGGTCCCGGGTAGTGGTCAGCCGCCGGGGCGGTCCACGTCACCGCGCCAGGCGCCGGACTCGTGGCCGCGGCTCTCGATGAACTCCTTGAACCGCTTCATGTCGCCCTTGACCCGGCGGTCGAGCACGCCGAGTTTGTCGGCGACGTTCTCGGCGAAACCTTCCGGATCGATCTCCATCTGCGCCGTGACCCTGGTCTTGTTGTCGCCAAGGCGATGGAACGTGATGACGCCCGCGTGGTCGGGACCGGAGTCCGACGTCCACGCAACGCGCTCGTCGGGATGTTGTTCGGTGATCGTCGCGTCGAATTCCCGGCTCACCCCACCGAATTTGGTCACCCAGTGGGTATGGGTCGCGTCGAGCTGACGGATCTCCTCGACACCTTCCATGAACTGCGGGAAGCTCTCGAACTGAGTCCACTGGTTGTACGCGGTCTTCACCGGGACTTCGACGTCCACCATTTCGGTGATCGTGCTCATGCATCCTCCTGTCGGTTGGGTGCTTTTCGAGCCGGCACTCCCCGGCTACCCGGCGCCCAGCAGGGCGAAACACGCCGTGATTGACCTGCCGGGCCGCCGGGTACCCGGCGGGCGGAACGCTCCGAGGAGGTGCCCCATGATCGAAGAGACCCACCGGAAGCCGTCCGAGGAAAAGTCGGTCGGCGAGCTGGTTTCCGATCTCAGCGACGAGGTCAAGCACCTTGTCCGCGACGAGATGCGGCTGGCCGTGTTCGAGTTGCAGCACAAAGGGAAGAAAATGGGCTTCGGTGCCGGCTTGTTCGGCGCCGCGGGTGTCCTCGCCCTTTTCGGCCTGGCGACCCTGATCGCCGCGGTGGTGCTGGCGCTCGCGCTGGTGATGCCCGCGTGGCTGGCGGCCGTGGTGACGGGCGCGGCGCTGCTGCTGCTCGGCGGCCTCGCCGCCGTCGTCGGCAAGAAGGAGGTCTCCGGCGCGACCCCGCCGGTGCCGGAAGAAGCCGTGGAAGGTGTCCGTGAGGACGTCGACACCGTCAAGCAAGGAGTGCGGTCATGACCGATTTCCCCAGGAACGCCGAAGAAGCCCGCGCGGATCGCGACGTGACGCGTGAGGAACTCACCGAGACCCTCGACGCGCTGGGCAAGAAGATGGACGTCAAGACGAGGGTCAACGACAACCTCGACACCAAGGTCGACGAGGCGAGCGCCAAGATCTCCGAGAAGGTCTCGGAGCCCGCGGCGGAGAAGTTCCGTCAGGGCACCGAAGTCGTCCGCGCGAATCCCGTGCCGATCTTCGCCGGTGTCCTGGCGTTGCTCTTCGCCATCCGGCTGATCATGCGAAAGAGGTCTTCGTCGTGAACAAGGTTCTCTACAAGCCGCTCAGCATGGTCGTGAGCGCCGCGGGCGGCGTGCTCGCCGGCATCGCGTTCAAGCAGATCTGGAAACGCGTGAGCGGCGAAGAAGAAGCGCCGGAGGCCACCGACCGGGACTTCACCTGGACCCAGGTGATCGTCGCGGCCGCCGCACAGGGCGCGATCTTCGGCGCGGTCAAGGCCGCCACCGAACGGGCGGGCGCGGTCGGCTACCGCAAGGCGACCGGCGACTGGCCCACGGAGGACTGACGATGCGCGTGGTGATCATCGGAGGCGGATTCGCCGGCTACAACGCGGCCAAGACCCTCCTCAAGTCGGTCGGTGAAGACACGGAAGTCGTCGTGCTGAACCCGACCGACTACTTCCTCTATCTCCCCCTGCTCCCCGAAGTCGCCGCCGGGATCCTCGAACCGCGGCGGATTTCGGTGTCCATCCCCGGCACGCTGCGCGGTGTGCGCCTGGTGCTCGGCACCGCCAAATCCGTCGACTTCGACGACCGGAGCGTGAGTTACACCGACCCCGAGGGCCGCGAACACTCCCTCGGCTACGACCGTCTCGTCCTCGCCGCGGGCAGTGTCAACAAGTTGCTGCCGATCCCCGGCGTGCCCGAGTACGCCCATGGTTTCCGAGGCCTGCCCGAGGCCCTCTATCTGCGCGACCACGTCACCCGGCAGATAGAACTCGCCGCCTCGGCGCAGGATCCGGCCGAACGCGACGCGCGCTGCACGTTCGTCGTGGTCGGCGCCGGCTACACCGGCACGGAAGTCGCCGCGCAGGGGCCGGCGTTCACCGCCGCGCTCGCCGCCCGGCATCCCGAGCTGAAGGACCAGAAGATCCGCTGGCTGCTGCTGGACCTGGCCGAGCGGGTCCTGCCGGAACTCGACCGGCGGCTCGGCGCCACGGCGGACCAGGTACTGCGCGAACGCGGCGTCGAGGTGCTGATGAAGACGTCGATCGACAACGCCGGCGAAAAGGGGGTCACGCTGACCTCCGGGGAATCCGTGCCGACCCATACCCTGGTGTGGTGCGTCGGAGTCCGGCCGGACCCGCTGATCGAGGACCTGGGGTTGAAGACGGCCAAGGGAAGGCTCGTCGTGACGGCGCAGCTGAACGTCCCGGGACGGCGCGACGTGTACGCGTGCGGAGACGCGGCTGCCGTCCCGGATCTGACCAGGCCCGGCGAATACACGCCGATGACGGCCCAGCACGCCGAACGCCAGGGCAAACTCGCCGGGCGGAACGTGGCCGCGTCGCTCGGGCACGGCTCGCACGGCACCTACCGGCACCACGACCTCGGCTTCGTCGTCGACCTCGGCGCCCGCCAGGCGGCGGCGAATCCTTTGCACATCCCGCTTTCCGGGTTCGCCGCCAAGGCGGTCACCCGCGGCTACCATCTGCTGGCCATGCCGGGCAACCGGTTGCGCACCGCCACCGACTGGGCGCTCGAAGCGGTGACGAAACGGCAGACCGTCCAATTAGGACTCGTCCGATCGGGTTCGGTGCCGCTGGACACGGATTCCCCCGAACTCCCCCGCACGAACTGCTAGAGGAGACGTTCCATGACCACCGAATCCGATCCCGTCCGCGCCGAAGGCCCCTCGGTCGTCACCGACGGCGGCTCCGAGGGGGCGAAGCTGCTGGTCCTCGACCCGGCGGGCGAGGGCAAACACGGTGAGCTCCCGGCGACGTGGCGCCCGCTCGCGGCCCAGCGCCAGATCATCTGGTGCAGGCTGCCGGTGGACGGCGCGCTCAGCCAGGCCGAAGACGTGCTCGGCGACGCGGAACCCGGTGGCCCGCCGATCGACGTCGTGGCCGCCGGAGACTCGGCCGGGGACGCGCTGCGGCTGGCCGAACGTCACCCCGGCGCCGCGTCCCATGTCCTGCTGGTCGACCCGGTGCCGGACGAGTCGTCCGACCTCGCCGAACGCGTGCGCTCGTCCGGGACCTCCGTGGACGTGCTCCCCCACAGCACCGGCGAACCGTACAACCGGGTGCCGCCGCCGCTGCCGCTCGGGCATCCGGACGTCGTCGCCGGGATCACCAAGATCCTCGAGGACGTTTAGCCGCCGGAGGGCGGCGGTATCCGGCGGGCATGAGCGAAACCGTTGCGGACCATGTTCTGACCAGGCTGCGCGAATGGGACGTGGAGCAGGTCTTCGCCTATCCCGGGGACGGGATCAACGGGCTGGTGAGCGCGTTCGGCGCGGCGGAGAACAAGCCCCGCTTCGTCCAGACGCGGCACGAGGAGATGGCGGCGTTCGCGGCCGTCGGCTACGCGAAGCTGAGCGGACGGCCCGGTGTCTGCATGGCGACGTCCGGCCCGGGGGCGATCCACCTGCTCAACGGCCTCTACGACGCCAAACTCGACCACGTGCCGGTGGTGGCGATCGTCGGGCAGACGGCGCGCAGCGCGATGGGCGGCAGTTACCAGCAGGAGGTGGATCTGCAGGCGTTGTTCAAGGACGTCGCGAGCGAGTACCTCGTCGAGGTGAACGTCCCCGAACAGCTGCCGAACGCGCTCGACCGCGCCCTCCGCACGGCCATCGCGCAGCGCGCGCCCACGGCGCTGATCATCCCGGCGGATCTGCAGGAGGAGACCTACCAGCCGCCGCGGCACGAGTTCAAGCACGTGCCGTCCTCCCCGCCCGACCATCCGCGGGCCAGCGTCATCCCGCCCTCGGAAGAGGTCGCCCGCGCCGCGGAGGTGCTGAACGCGGGCGAAAAGGTCGCGATCCTGATCGGGCAGGGCGCGCGCAACGCCGTCACGGAGTTGCGCGAGGTCGCCGAGCTCACCGGTGCCGGAGTGGCGAAGGCGTTGCTGGGCAAGGACGTCCTGTCCGACGACCTCCCGTACGTCACGGGCTCGATCGGTCTGCTCGGCACCCGGCCGACGTACGAGATGATGCGGGACTGCGACACGTTCCTGATCGTCGGCTCGAATATGCCGTACGCGCAGTTCCTGCCGGAATTCGGTCAGGCCCGCGCGGTCCAGATCGACATCGATCCCCGCTTCCTCGGCCTGCGGTATCCGACCGAAGTCAATCTGCTCGGCGACGCGAAGGGGACACTGCAACAGCTGATTCCGTTGCTGGAGCGCAAAACCGATCGCGCCTGGCGGGAAGAGATCGAGAAGAACGTCGGCGAGTGGTACGAGACGTTGACCCGCCAGGCGATGCTGGAGGCGGATCCGGTCAACCCGATGCGGATCGTGCACGAACTGTCCGAGCGGATCCCCGAAGACGCCATCGTCACCGCCGACTCCGGCTCGGCCACCAATTGGTACGCCAGGAATCTCCGGATGCGCGGCCGCATGCGGGGCACGCTCTCCGGCACTCTCGCGACGATGGGATCCGGCGTCCCGTACGCGATCGGCGCGAAGTTCGCCCACCCCGACCGTCCGGTGATCGCACTGGTCGGCGACGGCGCGATGCAGATGAACGGGATGGCGGAACTGCTGACCATCGCCCGGTACCGCGAACTGTGGGCCGATCGGCGATGCGTCGTCTGCGTGTTCCACAACGGCGATCTGAACCAAGTCACGTGGGAACTGCGCGCCATGGGCGGCTCGCCGAAGTTCGAGCCGTCGCAGACCCTGCCGGAAGTGTCCTATTCGGACTTCGCGCTGGAGATCGGTCTGGGCGGGATCGCCGTCGACGATCCGGCCCAGCTCGGGGAGGCGTGGGACGTCGCGCTGTCGGCCGACGTGCCGACGGTGCTGGACGTCCGCTGCGATCCCGAGGTGCCGCCGATTCCGCCGCACGCCACCTTCGAACAGGTGAAGGCGCTGACCGAAGCCGTCCTGAAGGGTGAGCCCGACGCCTGGCACCTGGTGACGCAGGGGATCAAGACGAAGATGCAGGAAATGCTGCCCTCGCGCCGCTGAGAGATGTCATGAAAGGGTCGTTCAGGACGTTTTTCGTCCTGAACCGACCCTTTCATGACATCCGGGACGACCTCGGCGGGACTCAGGCGCTGGCACCGCCGTCGAGGACGATGTCGTGCCCCACCACGTACGCCGACTCGTCCGAAGCCAGCCAGAGGACCGCCGCGGCGATCTCCTCGACCGCGCCGATCCGGCCGAGCGGGATGACCGAACCGAGCCGTTCGGCGCGGTCGGCCTCGGATTCGCCGGGCCGGAACGACATCCCGGTGTCGGTGGCGCCGGGGCTGACCGCGTTGATCCGGATGCCCTCGCCGATGTGGTCGCGGGCGGCGGTCCGGGTCAGGACGTCCACGGCGGCCTTCGAAGCGGCGTAGGCGGCCATTCCCGGCAGGCGGGTGTGCGAGCCGATGTTGGACGCCATGTTGACGATGACTCCCCCACCGGCCGCCCGCATTTGAGCGATCTCGTGTTTCATCGACAGCCACGTGCCCGTGAGATTCGTCCGCACGACGGCGTCGAAGCTCTCTTCGTCCAGATCCGCGGCCGGCGCGGGGCTGCCGAGGACGCCCGCGTTGTTGAACGCGATGTCGAGTTTGCCGTGCCGCCGCACGGTCTCGGCGACGAGGCGCTCGACTTCGGGACCCACGCTCACGTCGGCGGTCACCGCGTCGGCGGTTCCGCCGTCGGCCTGGATCTCCTTCACCGTCTGACGTAGCTTCTCGCCGTCCCGCCCGGAAACGACGACCTGAGCGCCTTCGCGCGCGAAGGCCGCCGCCGTGGCGCGGCCGATCCCGGAACCTCCTCCGGTGACCAGGACGACCTTGCCGCTGAATCGCTTCCCCACAATATTTACCACTTTCTGGTCCGATCGTTCCATTATGAGCGTTTGCGGGCGGCTTCGAGTACCGCGATGGCCTGCTTCGCGGTCGCGCTGACCCGCGCCGCGGAATCCGGCCCCTTGCCCAGGACCCGCATACCCTGCAGGACGGTGAGCAGGAAGCCGGCCAGCTCTTCCGGGTCCGCGGCGGCGTCGAGCTCGCCCTGCGCCTTCGCGCGGCTCAACGCCATCCGCACGGCCAGCTCGAGCGCGTCCCAGCTGCGCTCGACCACCCGCGCGACCTCGGGATCCTTCGGCATCATCTCCATGGCGGCATTGACCACGAAACAGCCTTTACGCCCCGATTCGCCCAGTATTTCGGCGAGATAGCGGTCGATGAGCCGCCGTACGCCCGCCAGTGCGGGCCCCGGCCCGGCGAAGTCCTCGACGAACCGCTCGTTACCCCTGGCGATGTAGCGGTTCAAGGCCGTCAGGTACAGCTCGTGCTTCGTGCCGAACGTGGCGTAGAGACTCGCCTTGCCGATGCCGAGCTCGGCGACCAGGTCGCTGACCGAAGTGGCCTCGTACCCCTGCCGCCAGAACAGTTCCAGCGCGGCTTCGCAGGCCGCGTCGACGTCGAATTCCTTCACCCGGGACATGAGAGAAGCCTAGCCACATCTGGACCGATCGGTCAAGATGTGCGCGCTACCCAAGTACATGAAGGCCCCCTTCCTGTACCTAGGCGCAAGGAAGGGGGCCTTCATGTACTTGGCTCGAGAACCGGCTCAAGACTCGCCGTGTCGTCCGGCTGGTCAGCCCGTCGCCCTCGTGAGTAAGGCGAACGTGTCGTGTCGGGTGGAAGGTCCGGACGCGGACGTCACAACCGTCCCAGTGTCACCAGTGATGCCGCCGCGAGTCGTCCATCCAATCACGCGTGTCGTCCATGCAATCACGCGTGTCGTCCGTTCGAGCGAGCCACCACGGCGACCGGCTCAGGAGGCGGCGTCGTAGGCCGACCTGGCCTCTTCCACCTTCGGCAGGTTCTCCGTCGACCAGTCCGCGAGGGTCGCGAAAAGCGGCGCCAGGCTCCGGCCGAGTTCGCTGATCTCGTACTCGACCCTGGGCGGCACCTCGGCGTGATACGTCCGGGTGAGCAGGCCGTCTCGTTCCAGCTGGCGCAGCCGTTGCGTCAGCACCTTCGGCGTGATCGAACCGATGCGCCGCTCGAGCTCGACGAACCGCTGCCTGCCGAATTCGTTGAGCGCCCACAGGATCGGCGTGGTCCAGCGGCTGAAGACGAGGTCGACCACCGGAGCGATCGGGCAGGCCTGTTCGGGGGTCGTCGTCGAGGCGTCGGCGCGCATGAGGCCAAGGTACGCCGGGTTGCCGAGTTGTCATGATCCGGACACCCCACTGCCGCGCCGGTGCGCGTAACGTTCTGTTATGGACTTGACCACCGAAAGGCTCGTCGTCCGTGATTGGTCCGAGGACGACGCCGAAGCCGCGCTGGCGATCTACGGCACCACCGACGTGACCCGGTGGCTAACCCCGGCGATGGACCGCGTGACCGACGCCGCGGCCATGCGTTCGGTTCTGCAGGCCTGGCAACAGGCGCAGCCGAATCTCGTGCCGCCGCGCGGGAGATGGGCGGTGCAGCGCAAGGAGGACGGCGTCGTGGTCGGCGGGCTGGGCATCCATCTGCTGCCACCGTACGAAGAGGACCTGGAGATCAGCTGGCAGCTGCATCCGGACGCCTGGGGCGAGGGCTACGCCTCCGAGGCCGCCCGCGCGCTGATCGGCTGGGCGTTCACCCAGGACACGGACGAGCTCTTCGCCGTCGCGCGGCCGAACAACACCCGCGCCATCGCGACCGCGAAACGGCTCGGGATGGTCTGGGTCGGGGAAACCGACAAGTACTACGGGCTTCGCCTGCAGGTGTACCGGATCCGGCACACGGACATCGTCTAGGCGGTGTCCACACGGGACACTTCGCCCGAGACGGCGTGTCCCGCTCCGCGCCCGTCCGCCGTGGCGATGATCCGGCCTCGTTCGACCCGGATCGCGACCTCCGTCTCGTCGCTGACCGCGAGCACTCCCGCGGCCGCCGCCAGCGTCCCGGCCGGGTCGCACACCACGCGCGGTCGCGGCCAGGACGGTTCCGGGAAGGCCTGCCGCAGACCGCCGCAGACTTCCGCGACGATCAGCCGGGTCAACGGCACCAGCTCGGCGGGCTCACTGGTCACGACGACGACGGTGACATCACCGCCGGAAGCCCGGACGGCCTCTTCCGCGGCGGCCAGCCGATGGGTGCCCAGGACGACGACCACGCCGTCGGCGGGAACGAAGGATTCGGCGCGTACGAGATCGACGGCCCCTGGCGGTGACCAGGGCCGGTCGGCCGGCTGCGCCGCGGGCGCGATCACCGGCGGCGCCCACCAATCGTTGAAGGCCAGGCCCGCCAGCCGTTCACAGGCACTCACGACGTCGAAGGGTTCGACGAACCCAGGCGCGGCGGCCGCAAGCTGGCCGGCGCCGTGCAGGGTGGTCAGCACGGTCTCCGCGAGCCGGATCCGGCGCGGGATCGGTGACCCCGGCGGCCGCTCCGGCGGGTCGAGCCGCTCCAACGCGAGGCCGAGCAGCAGGCCGTTGAGCTTCACCAGCTGAGCGAACGGCCGCCGGACGCGCTCGTCCGCGAGCACTTCCGGCATCAGGTCACGAGCGAGGCCCGCCTGATCGTCGTCCAGGGGGAACGCGGCCACTCTCGACCTGGCCAGTGCGCCCAGCGCGCCCGCGAGCGTCTCGCCGGGCACCGCGTGCGGCGCCCCCGCGGCCTCTTCGGCCAGCTCGGCCAGAACGGCGAAGTACAGCGCGCGTTTTCCCGGGAAGTTCGAGTAGACCGCGCCGCGAGTGAGCTCCGCCCGCTCGGCGATGACGTCGATCTTGGCGTCCCGGAAACCCTGCGACGCGAACTCGTCACGCGCGGCGGCCAGCACCTTCGCACGGTTGCGTTCCTGCGCCTCCGCCCTGCTCAGCCGGACCATCGGCCTCCCCTCAACCGGAACGTTGCCCTCAGACGCGGATCAAGATACCTTGACCATTCAGATGATGAGAACATCTGATTTGAACATCCGAACTGGGAGAGCCACTTTGTCCGACGTTCCCGAGATCCTCTTGACCGACCCTGAAGTCCTGCGCGACCCGTTCACCGCCTACGGACCGGTCCGCGAGCGCTCTCCGATCGCCAAGCTCAGCGCGCCCGGACTCTCCCTGTGGGCGGTACTGCGCCACGAGGAGGCGCGGAAGATGCTGAGCGACCCGCGATTCGCCCTGAGCGCGGACAGCTACCAGCGGATGGACATCCCCGACCACTGCCGCCCGTACATGCGGACGATGCAGGAGGTCGAAGGTCCGGAGCATCTCCGGCTCCGGCGGCTCGTCGCGCCCGCGTTCACCCCGCGCAAGGCCGCCGCTCTCCGCCCGGAAATCGAGCGGCTCGTGGACGACCTCCTCGACGAACTCGCCGGGGAAGACCGGATCGACCTGGTCACCGCCTTCGCGCGACCACTGCCGGTCGACGTGATCTGCGCACTGGTCGGCATCCCCGCGGCCGACCGCCCGCGGTGGCGCCAATACGGCGCGCTGGTCTCGGCGGGCGACGGCGCCGGGCTCGCGAAAGCGGTCCCCGGGATCGTCGAGGGCGCGCTCGCCGCCATCGCGGACCGGAAACTCGAAGCGGGCGAAGACGTCGTCTCACAACTGATCCGGATCCAGGCCGAAGACGGCGACAGGCTCAGCGAAACCGAACTGGTCGCCCTGGTCTGGCAACTCGTCCTGGGCG
Organism: Amycolatopsis sp. NPDC057786; assembly: GCF_042797905.1. Classification (NCBI taxonomy): domain Bacteria; kingdom Bacillati; phylum Actinomycetota; class Actinomycetes; order Pseudonocardiales; family Pseudonocardiaceae; genus Amycolatopsis; species Amycolatopsis sp. NPDC057786. Next base: position 19,951 of record NZ_JBHVKW010000104.1, on the reverse strand, counting down.
GCCAGGTGCCCGGCAACCTCATCGCCAACGCCGTCGAAATCCTGCTCTCGCACCCCGAACAGCTGGCCGAGCTGCGCGAGGACCCGGCGCTCATGCCCGGCGCGGTCGAGGAAGTGATGCGCTGGCAGAGTCCCCAGTTGCTGACGATCCCCCGGTTCGCCACCACGGACGTCCGGATCGGCGACGTCCTCATCCCCGAAGGAGAACCTGTTACCGTCGCGATCGCGGCGGCGAACCGGGACCCGAGGGCATTCCCGGACCCGGACGTCTTCGACATCCGGCGAGCGGCGGGCCCCGCCTGGCATCTCGCCTTCGCCCACGGGCCGCACTTCTGCCTCGGCGCTTCCCTGGCCAGAGTTCAGGTCGAGGTCGCGCTGACCGCCCTGCTGCGCAGGTTCCCCGATCTCGCCCTCGCCGACGGACTGCTCCGGATCCCGGATCCTGGCACCTGGCGGCTGAACGCACTGCCGGTCACGCTGCATGCCACGGTTGCAAACTGAAACACGTTCTAATAACGTGACCGGCTGTGAGACACGGGATCGTACTGTTCACCAGTGACCGGGGTATCAGTCCGGCGGCCGCCGCGCGGGCGGCCGAAGTCGCGGGCTTCGACACCTTCCACGTGCCGGAACACACGCATATCCCGGTCAAACGGGAGGCTCCGCATCCGCGCACCGGCGACTCGTCGCTGCCCGACGACCGTTACCTGCGCACGCTCGACCCGTGGGTCGCGCTGGCCACGGCGGCCTCGGTGACCACCCGGATCCGGCTCGCGACGGCGGTGGCCCTCCCGGTCGAGAGCGACCCGATCACGCTGGCGAAGACGATCGCCAGCCTCGACCACCTCTCGGCCGGGCGGGTCACCCTCGGCGTCGGTTTCGGCTGGAACGTCGACGAACTGGCCGATCACGGCGTCCCCGGCGGCAAACGGCGAACCGTCCTGCGCGAGTACCTGGAAGCGATGCGCGCGCTCTGGACGCAGGACGAAGCCTCGTACGCGGGAGAGTTCGTGTCGTTCGGCGCCAGCTGGGCGTGGCCGAAACCGGCTCAAGCGCATATCCCCGTGATCGTCGGCGCCGGCGGGACGGAGAAGACGTTCCGCTGGATCGCGAAATCGGCCGACGGCTGGCTCACCACCCCTGGTGACACCGACATCGAAGACAAAGCCCAGCGGCTACGCGAGATCTGGCGCGAAGAGGGCCGTGCCGGCGAACCGGAGATCTCGGCGCTCGGCGTCCGCCCGGATCCGGAGAACCTGGCCGAACTGGAGGCGGCCGGGGTCACCGAGACGATCTTCGGCCTCCCGGACCGCTCCCCCGAGGAAGTCGAGGCCTGGCTCCAGCGCCTCGCCGGGAAACTCAGCCTGCCCGCTGGGAGTCGATGAGGTACCGGCCACCCTGCTGGACCAGGACGAACGTCTCCCTCCCCGTCGTGGTCCCGCCGGAGGCCCGCACGTAGGTGAGCGTCGCCGTCACCGTGTTGCCGGATTCGGTCACGTTCGACACGGTCACCGCGCTGAACTGCTTCCAGTAGCTCGAATACCGCTCGAAGCTCTGCTTCCTGTTCTGCTTGAAGTTGTCGGTCAGCGTCGCGAACCCGGCCTCGAGATTCCCCGGGATGAGCGCGTAGTACGCCGTGAGCGCCTGCCCCGGCGTCTGTGCCGGGGGCGGCGCGGACGAGGATGACGAAGACGGTGTCGAGGGCGGCGCGGACGACGGCGAAGGCGGCGGCGCGACCGGCTCCGAAGTGGTCGGGACGGCGGGCTGCGACTGGGAGGCCGGCGGCGGCGCCTGGCCGGACGGAGTCTCCTCGTCGCGACTGAGCACCACGACCACGGCCGCGGCGGCTGCCGCCGCGAGCACGAGGAACACGGCGATCACGCCGATCAGCATTCCCTTACGCGCCTTCGGCGGCGGTTCTTCGGCGACGAGCGTCGTCGGCTCCCCCGCCGCGAGCGCCCGCAACTCCCGCTCGGTCTCGGCCATCGTCGGTCTGCTGTCCGGCCGGACGTCGAGGAGCCGGTTCAGCAGCGGAGTCAGGATCCCCGATTTGGCCGGCGGAGTGATCTCGCCGCTCGACGCGCGGTACAGCAACGCGATCGGGTTCTCGGCCGTGCCGTACGGCGTGCCGCCTTCGAGGGCGGTGTACAGCGTCGCGCCGAGCGAGAACACGTCGGAGGCGGACGTGGCGTCCTCGCCGCGGGCCACCTCCGGCGCCAGGAACGCCGGTGTCCCGGAGATCTCGCCGGTCGCGGTGAGCTGGACGTCCCCCATCGCCCGCGAGATCCCGAAGTCGGTGATCTTGACGGTGCCGTCGTGGGCGATCAGGACGTTGCCGGGCTTGATGTCGCGGTGGACGATGCCCGCCCGGTGCGCGGCCGCCAGCGCCGAGCACAGCTGGATGCCGAGGCGGATGACGTCTTCGACCTCCATCGGCCCTTCGCGCAGTTTGTCCGCGAGACTGGTCGAGGGCAGGTACTCCATGATGATCCACGGGCGGTCCTGCTCGTCGATCACGCCGAAGACGGTGATGGCGTGCGGATGCACCAGCCGCGCGGCGATACGCGCCTCGCGCAGCGCGCGGTTCTTGGCCTCGTCGGCCTTCTGCTCACCGGCTCCGTGCGGCAGAAGGAGTTCCTTCACCGCGACCGTGCGCTCCAGGTTCTCGTCGCGCGCCCGCCACACGGTGCCCATGGAGCCACCGCCGACGGGCTCGATGAGATCGAACCGGTCGGCGAGGCGGCGGATCTCCTCCATTATCGACGTCCCCCTGGAGCTGTGGTGTTCGCGCGAACCTTGCCAGCATGCCAGGAACGCGTCGCGAGGCAGGACCCGGCAGGGTGGTTTCCGGGGCGGTGTCGGTCACGTCGGCGGAGAGGCCGTTCAGCGGAACACCGCCCCATCGGCTGCCCGGAAGTTCGTATCCCGTCCCGCGGTGGGCGCACTTTACTTCTCCGGTGTGACCTTTTCCGGGAAAGGGCGGCGATGCGGGAACCCCTCGGCGGACGCGGCGTGCTCGAAGGCGCGTTCGCGTTGCTCGAAGCGCTCGACGAACACGGCGGACAGGCCGGGCTGACCCAGCTCGTGCGGGCCACCGGGCTACCGAAGACCACCGCGCACCGGCTTCTGGACCAGCTGGCCGACCTGGGCGCGGTCGAGCGGGCGGGCCGCGGCTACCGGATCGGTTCGCGGGTGTTCCGTCTCGGCCGGTTCTGGCTGCCCGACCTCCGGGAGCTGGCCAAGGAGCGGCTGCCGTCGCTTTCGGCGCGGATGCGCGCGAGCCTGGTGCTCGTGGTCCCGCGGGAAGGTCGCGCGCTGGTCGCCGCGGGCGCCGTCCTCCCCGCCGACGACGTCCCCGTGTGGCCGGGCCGCCCGCTTCCGCCGGGGACCGCCGCCGGACGACTCCTCGCCGCCCACCACCCCGCGCTCGCCGAACCGGACACGGAAGCACTGGACATCCGCGCGGCCGGGTACGCGGCCGAATCGGAGACGATCACGGAAGGACTCTGCTGCGCGGCCGTCGGCATCAGGACCCCGGACGGCCGGGTCGGCGCGGCACTCGCCGCCGTCCTGCCCGCCCGCCGCGACCCGGTGTCCGCGGTGGCCGGGCTGACGAGCACCGCACGCTCCTTCGGCGCCGCGCTCGCCGAACGCGCACGGCCGGACCGGGCCGGATGATCGGCGAACCGCGAACAATCCGCGATCAACGCGAAACCGGATGACTCGCCGAAAACGGGCGGAATATTTCCGACGGAAACCACGAATATCACCTCACCGTGCGTCCGCGACCGGCGCCGCCCAGTGCCGAAATCAAGATCACCCTTGCCCGGCAGGCTGTTTGCGTGACCGATCGCGTACGGGACCGGCGGCGGAGCGGCGATTAATTCACCGTTCCCCGCTTTTCGCCACGGGTTCCGAACCGGAGCGGCGCACGTACTGTTCAGGAATTCTTTCGAACAGGAGGGAATTCCTTGAAAAGACATTACTGGAAAAGACGTGGTGCGGCCGTTGCCACGTTTCTCGTCATGGTGTCGGTCGCGTCGGCCACCACGGCCGTCCCGGCATGGGCCACGGGACCTTCCGGCCGCCCCGTGGTGGCCGGGATCGACCTGGAGCGGGCGACGATCCCCGATCTGCAGCGGGCGATGCGCTCCGGACGGCTGTCTTCGGTCGAGCTGACCGCCTTCTACCTGCAGCGGATCCGCAAACTGAACCCCACGCTCCACGCGGTGCTCACCACGAACCCGGACGCGCTGCGGCTCGCCGCGGAAAGCGACGCGCGTCGGCACCGGCACCGGTCGAAGGGCCCCATGGACGGTATTCCGGTGCTGCTCAAGGACAACATCGACACCGCGGACCGGCAGCCGACCACGGCGGGCTCGACGGCTCTGCTGGAATCCCGCCCCTACCGCGACGCCGGAGTGGTCGAAAACCTGCGCGAGGCCGGGGCGGTCATCCTCGGCAAGGCCAACCTGTCCGAGTGGTCGAGCTACCGCTCCACCAGCTCGTCGAACGGCTGGAGCCCGCTCGCCGGGCAGACCGCCAACCCCTACGTCCTCGACCGCAACCCGTGCGGCTCGTCGTCCGGTCCGGGAGTGGCCGTCGCCGCGCACCTGGCGACCGTCGCCGTCGGGACCGAGACGGACGGTTCGATCAGCTGCCCGTCCGGCGCCAACGGCATCGTCGGCGTCAAGCCGAGCCTCGGGCTCGTCAGCCGCAGCGGGATCGTGCCGGTGTCGAAACAGCAGGACACGGCGGGCCCGATGGCGCGCAACGTGGTCGACGCCGCGATCCTGCTCGCCGCCCTCAACGGGGCCGACCGTCGTGACCCGATCACCGTCGACGCCGCCCGGCAGTCCCTCGACGACTACACGCGATTCCTGCGCCCCAACGCATTGCGCGGAAAGCGCATCGGCGTCTGGCGCGAGGTCTACACACCGGACGACACGACGAAGGCGGCGTTCGAGCAGGCGCTGAGCAAACTCCGGAAGCTCGGCGCGACCACGGTCGAGATCACCATCCCCTATCTGGACGTCATCGCGGCCAACGAGTTCCCCGCGATCAGGACCGAGTTCAAACACGACATCAACGCCTACCTCGCCTCCACCGGCGGCAGACATCCCGCCGACCTGGCGGGACTGATCCAGTACAACCTGGACCACGCGGCGGTCGAAATGCCGTACTGGACCCACAACCTGTGGGACCGGTCCCAGGCCACCACCGGCGATCTCACCGATCCGGCTTACCGCGCGATGCGGGAAGCCGCGACGAGCGCCGCCCGGCGGGGCCTCGACGAAACGCTGCGCGGCGAGAAACTCGACGCGATCGTGGCACCGACGAACAACGCCGCGTGGAAGACGCGGCTCGGTGTCGGCGACGGCGCGCTGTTGATCGACTCGTCCGGCCCGGCGGCCGTGTCGGGCTACGCCAACATGACCGTTCCGATGGCGTACGCCGGACCGTTGCCGCTGGGACTGTCGATCATGGGCGGGCGGTTCAGCGAACCGTCACTGCTGGCCATCGCCTACGCCTTCGAGCAGGACACGAAGGTCCGGCGGCTGCCGACCTTCATCCCGTCCATCGGCTGAACCGGGGTCGCGGGTGATCCGGGCGTCCGGATGAGCTTGCGGCACGTGAGTGTTACCGAGGGTGAGGGGTGTGGGGACGTTCAACGTCTCTATTCCCCACACCACCTCACGTCTCCGACGGCCTGCCCGCGTGACCGGACCGGTCACGCGGGCACCGTGTGGATTTCTGGTCATCCAACGCCCCAAAATCCACACAGTGCCCCCGGGAGCCACTTTGCCTCACCCCCCTCGGCTAATGGACCAGAAGCCCAAGACTGCGCTCGACCTCGGCAACCGCCGCCTCCCGCTCGACGTGGCCGTCGATCGCGAGCGTGGCCAGCCCGTGGAGCAGGCACCAGAGCGTGACGGCGAAGCCATCCGGGTCGTTCCGCTCCCCCACCCGGTCGGCCAGCAGCGCACAGGTCGCCCGGTGCGCCTCGGCCAGTTCCGGGTACGCGGCACGGTCACCGATCGCGGCACCCGCCATCAAGCGGTACAGCGCCGGATTCTCCAGAGCGAAGCCGAGGTAGGTCCGCCCGAGCGCGGTCACCGTCCCGGCACCGCAGGCCCGCAGGCGGTCCTGCACTTCGGCGTGCCCCTCCAACGCGACCGCCACCAGCAGCGCGTCCTTGTCGCGGAAATGCCGGTACGGCGCCGCGGTGGAGGCACCCACCTTCGCGACCGCGGCGCGCAGACTCACTCCCTCCGGACCTCGTTCGACGAGGAGCTCCCGTGCGGCGAGGACAAGCGCACGACGAAGATCCCCGTGGTGATAGGCACGTTTGTTGATCATGGCGGACCCCCCAGCCCTTGATGCCACGTGAACGCCCCACCTTAACGGGTGCGGAACCGGCTGTGAGCGCTTCGGGGCGTTCCGTGTCCGTCAGTCCCGCCGAGCGGCACCACAGAGCCGCAGCACGCTCTCGGCGAGCGCGTCGACGCCGTCTTCGAACGCCAACTGCTTCGCGTCCACGGCGTGTCCGGCGGCGTGACCGAGCGCGACGATCGCGGTGACGAGCCAGGGATTCGCGAGGCCCTGGTCGAACTCCCCCGACGCCTTGCCGCGGGTGAGCAGCCGGTCCAGATGATCCGCCACCGCCGAATGCCGGTCCCGGTCTGCTTCGGGGTCGTTCTCTTCGGCGGCGCCGGCGGGCAACAGCGGATAGCGCCGGAACATCCGCCAGCCGACGTCGAGCAGGCGCAGCATGGCGTCGACAGCGGGACCTTCGTCGAGCCGCGCGGCGTCCATCTCGTTCGCGGCCTCCTCGGACACCGCGTCGATCACCGCGCTCAGGAGCGCCTCGCGCGTCTTGAAATGCGCGTAGACGGTCTGCCTGCTCACCCCGGCCGCTCTCGCGATGTCCTCGACACTCGCATGGGCTTGTGTGCCAAGGACTTCCTTGGCCGCGGCGAGAATCGAAGCGACACTGCGATCGGCGTCGGTCCGCCGTCGCCTCTGCCGCCCCTCGGCTAGCTCGGACATGTTGTCAACCTTAACCCAGGCCATTATGTTTGACAGCATGTCAAAGTTAAGCTGGGTAACCGGTGTCGCCCTCCTGTCGACAGGTCTACTCGCGGGGGCGTTCGGCTACGGCGCCGTCAACGTCGCCGCGACGTTCGACGTCGTCCCGCTCGACGTGCGGCTGACCTTCCACACCGCGCTGATGCAGCGGAACGGCGTCGTCATGCAGACCGCGATGGCGCTCGCGGCGATCAGCTCTCTCGCACTCGCGTTCCTGAGCCGAGGACGGCCGCGGCAGCTGGCCGGCGTGGCCGCGGCACTGGTCGTGACGTCGTTCTTGGTCACCCGCTTCGGGAACGTGCCCATCAACGGCCGGATCAAGGTCTGGGCGGTCACCTCGGCACCGCCCGACCACGCGGCGATCCTCGATCAGTGGGAGACCTTCAACGTCGTCCGGACCGTCGCCGCGCTCATCGCTTTCGTGCTCGTCATCGCCGTTTCACGCCTGAAAAATCAGCCGGGCTGATCCGCGAGATCGTTCGCCGCGACATACCCGAACGTCATCGCCGGGCCGATCGTCGATCCCGCCCCCGCGTAACTGTTGCCCATCACCGCCGCGCTGGCGTTCCCGGCGGCGTACAGGCCCGGGATGACCGAGCCGTCCGCCCGCAGGACCCGCGCCCGCGCGTCGGTGCGCATCCCGCCCTTGGTGCCGAGGTCGCCCGGGACGATCTTGAAGGCGTAGAACGGCGGCTCCCAGAGCGGCGCGAGGCACGAGTTCGGCAGGACGTACGGGTCGGTGTAGTAGTGGTCGTAAGCGCTGGCACCTCTGCGGAAATCACTGTCCACACCGGACAGTGCCTGCCCGTTGAACCGGTTGACCGTGGCCCGCAACGCCTGCGGCGGAACACCGATCGCGCTGCCGAGCGATTCCACGGTCCACGCCTTCTTGACCGCTCCCGCCGAGTACCACTCGTCGGGAAACGGCAACAGCGGCGCGACGTCCCGGAAAAGGTACCGGTTGCGGTAGTGCTGGTCGACGACCAGCCACGCGGGAATGGTGGGCGACGTCGGGTTCCGGTCGTACATCGTGTGCACGACGTCGCTGTAGGGCGCCGCCTCGTTGACGAATCGCTTGCCGGCCGCGTCCACCATCAGGCCGCCGGGCAGAGTCCGTTCGGCGAGGCAGAAGTACGGTTCGCCGGGGAGCGGGATCGCCGGCCCCCACCAGGCGTCGTCCATCAGATCCAGTGCCGCTCCGGCCCGCTTTCCCGCCAGGATCCCGTCCCCGGTGTTCGACCGGGCGCCGACCGTCCACTGTGTACCGATCGGCTGGCGCTGGTATTCCGCCCGCATGGCGGCGTTGTGCTCGAAACCGCCGGAGCCGACGATGACGCCGCGCCGGGCTTTCACCACGCCCGCCGTGACGGCCACCCCGGTGACCTTCCCGTTCTCGATGACGAGATCGGTCAACGGCGTGTTCAGCCGGACCGGCACCCCGGCGCGCTGCAACCCGGCCCGCAGTCCCGCGGCCAGCGACTGCCCCATGGTGAGCGGTTTCTGCCCGGCCAGCGCGGCGGCTGTGCCGCGCGCGAGGCAGGCGGCCGCCACCGCGGCGCCCTTCGGGTTGACCGCGGCCAGGGCGAGCCATTTGTAGTCGGCGCTGAAGACGACCATCCCCGCGGGCGTGGCGAGGTAAGGCGGGTTCAGATTGGCCAGTTCGGCGCCGAGGATGTTCCCGTCGAGCTGGTCGGGTTCGATCGAGCGGCCACCGGGCATCCCGCCGGGCAGCTCCGGGTAGTAGTCGCTGTAGCCCTCCATCCAGCGGAACCGCAGCGGGCTGTTGGCCATCACGAACGACAGCATCGACGGGCCGTTCGCGAGGAACGCCTGCTGACGCGAGGCGGGGATCGACGGGCCGACCACGGCGGCCAAGTACCGTGCGGCCTGTTCCGGGGAGTCGCGGACGCCGGCCTCGGCCAGCACCGGATTGCACGGAATCCAGATCCCCGCCCCGGACCGGGCGGCCGAACCACCGAACTTCGCCGCCTTCTCCAGCACCACGCAGCTGAGCCCGCGTTTCGCCGCGGTCAGCGCGGCGGTCATCCCCGCCGCGCCCGCCCCGACCACGACGACGTCGTACTCGCCGAGTACCGCGGAGGCGGCCGAAGCCGTCCCGCCCAGCGGCAGCCCCGAAGCGAGCGCGAGCCCGGTGCCGAGCAGGACCTGGCGCCGGGACAGACCGGAATCGGGACCCATGAATCCTCCTCGCGTGGGGATCGAGCGAGGTCATGTTCTCCGGACGGCGACAAAAGTGAAACAAGTTCTACCCGCTTGGAGCAGACGCGACCCGCCGCGCTCGGCCGGTCACCTCAACCGGCGCGGACATTCAGCCCAACGCGCGGACCAGATCCAGCGCCCGGCCGAGAGTGGTGAGCCGGTCGGCGACCGTCTCCCCCGCCGGGTACAGCCGCACGGTGTCGACCCCGACGTCCTGCCAGACGCGCAACCGTTCGGCGACCATCGGTTCGGTACCGATCAGCGTCGTACCGAGCACCATCTCGTCGGTCACCAGCGCGGCGGCGCCTTCCCGGTCGCCCGCCTGCCAGCGCTCCCGCACCGCCGCGGCCGCCTCGGCCCAGCCCTGCCTGCTGTAGGCGTTGTTGTAGAAGTTCGTCTTCGCCGAACCCATCCCGCCGAGACTGAACGCGAGTTCGGCCTTGCGACCCGCGACCATCCCGCGCAACTCGTCCTCGTCCGCGGCGAAGGCGACCTCGGCACCTTGGCAGACCTCGAGGTCCGCCCGCGTCCGGCCGGATTTCGCGAGACCGGCGTCGAGATGCGAGAAATAGGCCTGCGCCCCCTCGGGGACGAAACTGGTGCCCAGCCAGCCGTCCGCGATCTCGCCGGTCAGCTCCAGCAGTTTCGGCGAGAGCGTGGCCAGATGGATCGGGATATCCGGATTCGGCGCCGCCGACAGCCGCATCGGCTTGCTCTCGCCCGGCAGCGGGATCTCGAATTCCTTGCCGGAGAACGAGATCTTTTCCCCCGCGAACGCCTGGCGGATGATCGTGACCGTTTCCCGCATCCGTGTGAGCGGCCGGGCGAAAGGCACCCCGTGGAGCCCCTCGATCACCTGGGGCCCCGACGCGCCGAGCCCGAGGGCGAACCGGCCGCCGGAAAGCTCCGAGAGGGTCAGCGCGGTCTGCGCGATCGCCACCGGGGTCCGGGTGCCGAGCTGGATGATGCCCGAGCCGAGCCGGATCCGCTCGGTCCGCGCCGCGAGATAGCCGAGCACGGACGGCGCGTCCGAACCCCAGGCCTCGGCGACCCAGCACTCGTCGAGACCGAGCCGTTCGGCCTCCAGCACGAAATCCAGCGTCTCCCGCCAGCCGCGGGACGCCTCGACCGTGGTCGCCGTCCGCATCACGCGCCGTCCGCCTCGGCACGCTCCTTGATCGCGGCGAGAGTACCGGTCATCGCGTTCTCGAACTCACGCAGCCGGACGAAGACGATCTTCTCCTCCTTGTCCGGCATCTGGTCGATGGCCAGCGACAGACCGGACCGTCCCGGCCCCATCTGCATCCACTGCCGGAGCTTCGTGCCGCCGTTCTCGGGCTCCAGCGTGAAGCGCCACACCGCGGTCGGCGTTTCGGGATCCTGCACCGCCCAGGCGAAGACACGCGGTGCCTCGCATTCGACGACATACGACGTCGTCTGCCACTCGCCGAACGCGTCGTGCCTGCTGTGACCGATGAACCGCCTGCCGACGGTGGCTTCGCCTGCCGCGCCGTCGCACCAGTCGGCGGATTGGAGTTCCTGGCTCATTTCGGGCATCAGGCGCACATCGGACACGATCGACCAGACCCGCTCCGGGGCGGCGTCGACCCACGCCTGCACCTCGACCGTCGGCCTGTCGGCGTACTTGGCGCCCGTCCACTCCATCGTGGTCACCCTCCCATGGCTGTGACCTCGATAGTTGCGTAGATGAACTTACGTTGTCAAACCCTCTTGCGCGGCAAATCGGCGTACGACGTCGGGGCGGTTCGCGAGCTTCGGCGGATAACCCGCGCCGAGCCGTGCTCGCGTGTTCTCCGCGGTGAGCGGCCGGGCGCAGTGCGCGCAGACGACCTCCGCGTGGGTGTCGTGCCCGCAGGTCTCGTGATGGAGGGTGATGGGCGGCCCGTCGTCCCCGGAGAGCCAGCGGTCACCCCAACGCGACATGGCGGCGAGCACCCCGTAGAAATCCGAGCCCTTCTCGGTCAGCACGTAGTCGTAACGGACAGGGTCGGCCTGGTAGGCGCGCTTTTCCAGCAACCCTTCCGCGACCAGGCGGCGCAGCCGGTCGGCGAGGGTGTTCCGCGCGATGCCGAGCTGCTGCTGGAACTCGTCGAACCTGCGGATCCCGTAGAACGCCTCCCGCAGGACCAGCGGCGTCCACCAGTCGCCGAGCAGGTCCATGGTGCGCGCGATCGAACACGGCCACTGCGCGAACGAAGTCCGTTTCATACCCGCGAGCCTACGCCCGGCGAAATTGATCCGGTCATTCCCGCACCCATTCTCCGGCGCTCAGGCACTGGCCCGAAATGTTGCGATCCGGTCAAGGATATCTCGCGCGTTTATATCGCCCACCCGCTTCCGCACGCTTTCCGACAGTGGCCGTAAACGATCTCTTGTCCGCGCGGAACGGATTCCGTCCGCGATGTCCATCGCGGCGAGACCGACCTCCGCCGCCCGGTCGAGATCGCCCTCCAGCGCGTGGTCGACCGCGAGCCAGATCATCGTCAGCGACCGGCTGCGCACCATGTCCGGCCCGTAGCCCTCGATGGCTTCGGTGAGCGCGGGAATGGCCTTCCGGCTGTGGCGGACGTCGACGAGCCTGGCGAGTTCGGTGCGCACCGTGCCGATCATCGCGGCCAGGTCGGTGGCCGTGAAGAAGGCCGACCACGACGGGACGGCATCGCCCGCGGAGTCCGCGAATTGTTCCGGGGCAAGGGAAATCTTGTCGAGCGCCCGGCGGACGTCACCGAGCAGCGCGTAGGCCCACGCCTCGTTCGCCGACAGGATCGCCTGCGACAGCGGCCGTCCGGCGCGGCGTGCCGCGACCTGTCCCTGACCGAACTGCTCGAGCGCCTCCGACGGCGACCGGTGATGCAGGTACATCCGGCCGAGCCGGTAGCGGATGTTGGCGAGGAGGTCGTCGTCGCCCGCCTCCGCCGCGAGATCGAGCGCGCGACGGAAATGCCGCTCCGCCCGCACCGGGCGCCCCGAGTCGAATTCCGTCCAGCCCTTCAGGTTGTGCAGATCCGCGACCACGCCTGCCAGCCGCCGGGCCAGCGGGTCGGACATCATTCCTCGTCGCAGCGCGGCGCCGTACGGCTCCAGCACGCGCAGCAGCTCCCGGCAGGAACCGCCGCCTTCCCGGTAGTCGCGCGCCCGGAGCGCGGCGATGACGCCCTCCAGCCGGTCGACGTCGGCCTGCCCGACGCGCATCGGGAGCCGGTCAATCACGGCGGCGCCCCTGGACGCGTGGCACCGACGGCGCGGTCCCGAAACCCGGTGAACCGGGAATGACGACGGTGATTCGTACGCCCATTATCGCTCCCTCCCGATCCGCAACGATCACGCTCGCCGAGGTCCAGGACTGAGCCGCGCCGGTCTCCTGGAAACATTTGAACGACGCGTGCTGATGTTAAACCGCCAACAATACTGATTCACTCCGCCAAATGACTGCCCATATTTCCTTCATCGGAATATGCACGTGCGAAGTCACTTTCTTTTGCACGGCTGATCGCCTTTCCTGCTTGCTCACCGCACGTGCCCGCCGAAGACGGTGCGTGAGCACATGAGACGCAGCTCTCAGCCGAACGTGTGAACCTTGTCAACTCGGGTCACGAAAAGGCTTCACATTGCGTTATCCATAGCTGAAGATCAACAGCAACCGAACGTAAGGGGCTGAAGCATTGGACAGGGAAAGCGACCTCATCCGGGGGACGATCGTCTTCGGCCTGCGCACTTTCGGTGCGGACCCGCTCCCGGTGCGGGCCGACCTCGAATACGACCCCGAAGACCCGTACGCCGTCGTGGTGGCCTACCACTCTGGCGGCGGGACGGTGCGGTGGATGTTCGGCCGTGACCTTCTCGCGGACGGACTTCTCACCCCATCGGGTGAAGGCGACGTGATCATCAGCCCGGCCGACGACACCTCGATCGTGATCTTCGCGCTCAGCGCGCCCGACGGCTGCGCTGTCCTCGAAGCTCCGGCGCAGGAGCTGGCCGAGTTCCTCGACCGCACCTACGACGTCGTGCCCGCCGGCTCCGAGCCGGAATGGTTCGACTTCGACCAGGAGATCGGCAAGCTCGTCACCGAGTCCTGACAGACCTGACCCCCAGGGGCGGCACCGCCTCCCGCGATGCCGCCATCCGCGCCGGATCAGCCGAGTTCGCGGAGACCCGGGACGACCTGTTCGGAGAACGAGCGCAGGAAGCGCTCCTGGTCATGGCCGGGACCGTGGAAGACGAGGTGGTTGAAGCCCGCTTCGACGTACGGCTTGATCTGCTCGACGGCGTCCGCCGGGTCGGAAGTGACGATCCAGCGGCGGGCGACCTGCTCGATCGGCAGCGCGTCCGCGGCCTTCTCCATTTCCGCCGGGTCCTCGATACCGGCCTTCTGCTCCGGCGTCAGCGAGAGCGGCGCCCAGAACCGGGTGTTCTCCAGCGCCTGCGCCGGATCCGGGTCATAGGACAGCTTGATCTCGATCATCTTGTCGATGTCGCCGGTGCTGCGGCCGACCTGCTCCGCGCCTTCCGCCACCGCGGGCAGCAGCTTCTCGGTGTAGAGCTCCATCCCCTTGCCGCTGGTGCAGATGAAACCGTCACCCTGCTTGCCGACGTACTTCGCCATCACCGGGCCACCGGCGGCGATGTAGATCGGCACGCCGCCCTCGGGGCGGTCGTACACGGTGGCGTCGGTGGTCTGGAAGTACTCGCCCTCGAATGTGACGCGCTCCTCCGACCACAGTTTGCGCATCAGCTCGATCGCCTCGCGCAGCCGCGCGAACCGCTCCTTGAACGCCGGCCACTCGATCCGGGCGACCGCGACCTCGTTGAGGGCCTCGCCGCTGCCGACGCCGAGCAGCACCCGGCCCGGGTACAGGCTGCCTAGGGTGCCGAACGCCTGTGCCACCACGGCGGGGTTGTAGCGGAAGGTCGCCGTCAGCACGCTGGTGCCGAGCACGACCCGCTCGGTGCGCTCACCGACCGCCGCCATCCACGCGAAGGAGAAGGGCGCGTGCCCGCCCTGGTGCCGCCAGGGCTGGAAATGGTCGCTGACCATCACGCTGTCCAGCCCGACCTGCTCGGCGAGCACGGAGTACTCGACGAGGTCGCGCGGGCCGAATTGCTCGGCCGACGCCTTGTAACCGATCTTCAGTGCCATCCGGGGTCACCACCTGGGCTCTTGGGTTGTTCCGCTCTTCACCTTGGCACAGAGTCGATCGGCTCCGCCCATGCCTCGACGGGGTGAAGAGTGTCGGGAACACCACTGTGTCACCGGGAATGCGCGTGGAAAGGCCCCGTACCCGCCCTCGCCTTCCGGGACCGGCACGTGGTGATGAACTGTGCCGTTTGCGCCGTCACCTGTGCGTGGTGCTGGGCGGAGTTGTGATCGGGGAGTCGAACCCCACGCTGCCCGCCACGTACCAGGAGTGGGCCGGAGTACCGCCGGCCCTCGGCTTGTGCCCGCTTCCCGGAGGGCTACCTGCTTTCCACGTTCAGTCCAGGAGGTCGGTCTCCCAGTTGGTGCGCTGGATCTCGACGTCGACCGCCCGGATCTCCCCCGCGACCCGGTCCGCGCGGGACCGCAGCTCCGCGACCGGGAGCGCGGCGAGGTACCGCAGCTCCGACCGAAGCTGACGGCCGTAGCCGCCCTGGTTGCGGCCTGCCGCGGCGTCGGCGGCCGCGGTGAGGACGCCGTGCCTGAGCCGGAGGACGTCGCGGCGCGCGATCGCGTCGGTGATCGTGCCCTCCCCGAGTGGGGTCGCGGAGTTCGTCCGGTTGATCCGCCGGATCAGTGATTCCAGTTCGTCCAGCGCGGTTTCGGCTTCGACGAGCAGGGCGGACGCGTCCTCCGACGGTTCCTCGCCCTCCTGATGCCGCGCGTTGTCGACGATCCGGGAGCGCAGTGCCTCCACCTTCTTGGTCGCGTCCGCGCGCAGCGCGAGCGCTTCGGCCAGCTTGATCCGGGACATGCCGGGAAGTATCACCAAGATCGAAGATCGACGCATCCCGTTTTCAGCCCGACAGGGAATGCCTGCGGTAGGACGAGTCCGGTTCGGTGAACTCGATCCCGTTCTCGTCCAAGGCGTTGAAGACGGTGAACCGGCCGTGCGGGAAGACGAACCCGAGCGCCACCATGCCCCCGGCCATATCCGGACTCACGCATTCGAGAAATTCGACGTCCTGGAGCACATGATCCTCCAAAGCGGACAGTTCCGGGAAGACATCCCGCCGCCATCGCAGCGGGCTCGGCTCGGCCGGATCACCCCAGTCCCACGAGGACTTCCCGTACGGGTCGATCGTGTTCCAGGTCAGCGAAAGCTCGTCGAACTTCCAGTGCGTGATCTCCAGCCGTTCGGCACCGAAGTCGACCACGACGGGCGCGTCCTGGAGCCATTCGTCGTACTCGACGAACCAGGTGAGGTGGACGTGCCGGAGCCGGCGGCCCACCAGTGCGCGCAAACGATCCCCGTGCGCCCTCCGGATCGTCTCGAGTCCGGAGAGCCACACGGGTGCATAGCCTTCGATGTCGAAGAACGCCACCGAAGGTGTATGGCGGGTCAGTCGTAGGACAGTGCTTCCACCAGCTCGCCGCTGTCCGGGTTGGGCAGGGCCCTCGCCACGTCGGCCTGTGCCACGATGCCGACGAGCTTGTGGCCGTCGATCACCGGCAGCCGCCGGACCTTGTGGTTCGCCATGGTGCGCATGATCTCCTCGGCGTCGTCGTCCGCGCCGATCGTCACCGCCTCGCCCTGTGCGAGTTCCGAGGCGTGCAGCGCCCGCGGGTCCTTGCCTTCGGCCAGCACCTTCACCACGATGTCGCGGTCGGTCAGCATGCCCTTGAGCTTGCCGTCCTCACCGCAGATCGGGACCGCGCCGACCGACTCGGCGGCCATCTTCTTCGCCGCGTCGAGCACGGTTTCGGACTCGGACACGCAGGTCGCGCCCGCGGTCATGATCTCTCGTGCCGTGGTCATCGCATCGCTCCTTTCGTCGGGATCCGCCTTACGGATACCCGGCATCCGCGGGCCGACACCTCAAGCCGCCGACGGCTCCAGCAGGATCTTGACCGCGCCGTCCTGTTTCTTCTGGAAGATCTCGTAGGCGTACGGTGCCTTCGCCAGCGGGAGCTTGTGCGTCGCGAAACCCTCGACGCCGAGCGGGTCGGCGGGGTCGGTGATCAGCGGCATGATGTCGTCGATCCAGCGCCGGACGTTGGCCTGCCCCATCCGCAGGGTGATCTGCTTGTCGAAGAGCTCCATCATCGGCAGCGGATCGACCATGCCGCCGTAGACGCCGCTCAGCGAGATCGTCCCGCCGCGCCGCACGCAGTCGATGGCCGCGTACAGCACGCTGAGCCGGTCGATCGCGGCCTTCTCGGTGATCTTCGCGCCGATCGGGTCGGGCAGGAGGGCGACGAGGTTCTGCGCCAGCCGCCCGACCGGGGCGCCGTGCGCCTCCATCCCGACGGCGTCGATCACCGAATCCGCTCCCCGGCCGCCGGTGGTCTCGCGGATGACGTCACCGAGGTTCTTGTGCTCACGCGTGTCGTAGGTGACGACGCCCGCCGCGGCGGCCTTCGCGAGCCGTTCCGGCACCAGGTCGATGCCGATCACCTTGCCCGCGCCCCGGTGTTTCGCGATCCGGCAGCAGAACTGGCCGATCGGGCCCAGCCCGAACACCACGACCGTGCCGCCCTCGGGGATGTTCGCGTAGTCGACGGCCTGCCAAGCCGTGGGCACGACGTCGGAGAGGTACACGAAACGCTCGTCCGGCGGGCCGTCCGGCACCTTGATCGGGCCGTAGTGGGCCTGCGGGACGCGCAGGTATTCGGCCTGGCCGCCCGGGACCTGGCCGTAGAGCTTGGTGTAGCCGAGCAGCGCCGCGCCCTTGCCGCGGCCGGTGACCTGCGTGGTCTCGCACTGCGACTGAAGGCCGCGGTCACACATGAAGCAGTGGCCGCAGGAGATGTTGAAGGGGATCACGACGCGGTCGCCGGGTTTCAGGTTCGTCACCCCGGACCCGACCTCTTCGACGACACCCATCGGCTCGTGCCCGAGGATGTCGCCCTCGTCGATGAAGGCACCGAGTACCTCGTAAAGGTGCAGGTCGGAACCGCAGATACCGGTCGAGGTGATGCGCACGATCGCGTCGGTCGGTTCGGCCAGTTTCGGATCAGGGACGGTGTCCACCCGGACATCGCGTTTCCCGTGCCAGGTGACGGCCTTCATGGTGCTCCCTTCGGCGAGTGGCTCTGCTCCCCCGCCGGATGCCCGTCCGCGCATCCGGCAAACCTCGCCGTTCCGTGCCACCGTGGATTCATGCGAACCCGGATGCTCGCCGTCACCGTCGACTGCCGTGAGGCCGAAGCGCTGGCCGCGTTCTGGAAGGAAGCGCTCGGCTACCCCGAGACCGAACGGTGGACCGACGGTAACGGGGTGACCTATGTCGAGTTGAAGAGCCCCGACGTGCCGAGCCTGCTCTTCCAGCCGGTCCCCGAGGGGAAGTCGGGCAAGAACCGGCTGCACCTCGACATCGCGCCCACCGAACTCGAGCAGCGCGAGGAGGTCGCCCGGCTCGTGTCACTCGGCGCGAAGATCCTCGAAGACCCCGAATCGGATGACTGGGTGGTCATGGCCGACCCGGAGGAGAACGAATTCTGCGTGCTGCCGCGGCGCTGAAACCCACCCAGTACCCACGGCTCAGGCGGCCTCGTCGTCGGTCCGGACCGGCCTTTCGGAATGCAGCCCCAGCATCTCCAGCAGCATCCGGCAATCGGTCGCGTCGCGGGCGTTCGAGACCACCGCTTCGGTCGCCTTGCGCAGCACCGCCGCGCGCACCGCGGTCGCCCCACCGTCGACCAGTTCCTCCACCGGACGCATTTCCTCGAACGGGTTCCCCATGACCCACCTCCGTCGTCCCTTTCGTTGATACCCGATTCCGGCGGCGAAAGCCCCCGCGTTCTTGCGGTCCCGGCGGCGCCCCAGCCGGTTTCTCCCTAGACTGGCGCCATTCGGACGAGCGGACGGAGCGGGAACTGACCACCGAGTTGCGCGGGGAGTTCGTGACCCTGACCCCGGTCACCGAGGCCCATGTCCCGGACTTGCGGCGGATCCGCGGCACCGCCGAGGTCGGGGCGCGCTGGGGTTCGGTCGACGACTCCCCCACCTGGCCGTTCGACGACCCCACGACGACCTGTTTCACGGTCCTGGAAGAAGGCGTCGTCCGGGGCTTCGTCCAGTACGGCGAAGAGGAGGACCCGATGTACCGGCACGCGTCGGTCGACCTCTTCCTCGACCCGGCGGCCCACGGCCGCGGGCTGGGCACGGACACCGTCCGCACGATGGCGCGGCATCTCCTGCACGATCGCGGGCACCATCGGCTGGTGATCGATCCCGCCGTGGACAACGACGCCGCCATCCGCTGCTACAAGGCCGTCGGCTTCCGCGAGGTCGGGGTGATGCGCCGCTACGAACGCGACACCGACGGCGAAGGCTGGCACGACGGACTGCTGATGGACTTGCTCGCCGAAGACCTCACGTAGCGGGTCAGGGCGACTCCGAGCAGCACCACGGCCATCCCGGCGAGCACCCGCGGGCCGAGTTCCTCGCCGAGCACGAGCGCGCCCAGCGCGACCGAGACGACCGGCAGCAGGTAGCCGACGGTCGCCGCGGAGGTCGCGCCTTCGTCGGCGATGAGCCGGTAGTTGAGGTAGAAGGTGACGCCGGTGCCGAAGATCCCGAGGACGACGACGGCGACCACCGCGGTCACGTTCAGCGGTCCGGACGGGGCGGCGTCGAACGGCAGCGCGAGCGCGCTCAGCCCGGTGGCGGTCAGCAGTTGCGCGGCGGAGATCGCGATCGGACCGCCTTCGCCGACCAGTTTCCTTCCCATGTAAGCGAAAGCGACGGCGTAGCTGATCCCGGCGCCGAGCAGTGCCAGGGTCCCCCAGCCGAGCAGTCCGCTCTTCTGCCAGGGTGCGAAGATCAGCAGGATGCCGGCGAAACCGAGGACCAGCCCGCCGGCGCGGATCGCGGTGATCCGGCGTTCCGTGCCGATCCCGATGCCGATCAGCAGCGACCACAGCGGAGTCGTCGCGTTCATCACTCCAGCGACACCGGAGTCGACGGTGAGTTCGCCGATGCTGAACAACGCGAACGGCAAGGCGTTGCAGAAGAAGGCGGCGACGAGGAGCCTAACCCAGATCCGGCGGCCGCGCGGGAGGCGTTGCCCGGCCCAGCGGCTCAGCACGAGAAGGACGGCCGCGCCGAGCGCGCAGCGGATGACGGTCACCTGAACGGGCGGCAACCCGGTCAGGGCGATCTTGATCCACAGGAATCCCGATCCCCACAACAGGACGAGAACGCCCATCCGGATCAGGGTTCCCGGCGCGCCGATGCTCACTTCGTTCCTTTCGCCGGGCGGCTCGATACCTCTTCAAGCTGCCTCGGGCGACTCGTCAGGACAAGTGAAAAGATCTACACCGACGTTAAGCGGTCCTACATGTTCCGAAGCCCCGGCCGTGGGCGCCGGGGCAGGCGGCCCCGGCCGGTTTCCGAGGCGATCAGTACACGCCCGGGAGATCGCCACGCGGGCCTGCTCACAATTCGCGGGCGCGCAAGATACACCACCCGTTCGACAGGCGC